>CAYYZP010000277.1:0-4129 GCA_964476165.1 uncultured Fimbriimonadaceae bacterium | reverse complement strand
AAAGCGGAAACGTCACCAGTATCGCCAACGAGCCGGCGATTGCATTTGGCTCGCTTGATCCCACTTGTGCGCCGATCGACATGGAAATCAGCGACGCGTTCCATCTTATGCTCAACAGCGGACTGTGCCTTTTGCCAGTTGTGGATTCTGGTCGGCTCTATGGCGTCGTCTTGCGCGTCGATCTGATGCAAGCCATGCTCCTGGACGCAAGCGCGGTTTAGGTGGTTCCCCTTAATTACGCCTTGCCACCCCCACCTAAATTCTCCGTATTGCCTCCCCCGATCTGCACAACCAAGAGTTCTACAATCGCTCGTGATCGGGGGAGGCTAAGAGGGGGCTTCGGAAAATGCCTCAGTCGCGGAACGAGCGGCGGAGGCTGAACGCATATTCGCAAGCCTCCACCCCTCGATGCGGGGCAGAGCATCAAAGTCGCTTTCTTTCGCATTTCAGATGGAAGCGGTCACGGCTTCCAACTCGGGTTGCCATTGCCGCCGCCCGCATCGTCTGTAATCTGCACCGCACCGATTCCGTTAGATTCCATGACCCAAATCTCAAAATCCGCCACTCCGTCCCTCACGAACGCAATCTGGAACAAGTTGGGCGCCCAAGCCGGGTCGGTGTCGAAGACGGCGTTGTCAGTAAGTGCCGAAACGCTTCCCCCCCCCGCGCCAATAACCCAGATTGCATAATCGTTGCCGTCAAAGTGTGCAAATGCAATCTGCGTCCCGTCTGGCGACCAGGTCGGCTGAATGTCGTCCAGTCCGTCATCAGTGACCGGAGCCACACTGCCACCGGCCGCGTCCATTGTGAATATCTCGGAATCGTTGCCGTCAGACTTTGTGAAGGCGATCTTGTTCGCGTCAGTCGGAGACCATGCCGGGTACAATTCGTTCTCTGCAGTATCGGTCAGCGGGCTCTCAACGAGGGGAGTATTCACATTGACCACATAGATTTCATAGTCGCTTCCGTCGTGGTGGACAAACGCTATTTTGCTCCCATCTGGCGACCAGGTTGGCTGGAAGTTGTCGCTGCCCAAGTCAGTGATCTGCACTCGGTTTGTACCATCGGCATCCATCACCCAGATTTCGATAAACGTCGCATCGTTGAATACGAACGCGATCTTCGTTCCGTCTGGGGACCAGACCGGATCTGATTGAAAGTCGCTGTTATTAGTGAGCGGGACCTGCGCAGTCCCATCGGACCGCATGACATAAACGTCGTGTTTGTTGGTCGCGGTGACGTGCTTGATGAAGGCTAGCAATTGTACGGGGACGGCTCCGCCACCACCGCCACCGCATCCAGAAACCAGTAGCAAACCGAAAAGACAAAAGGCGGCAACAATTCTTGTGGTCATAGGATTCAATCAAACTATGACGCTTCTTTGAACCGAAAATCAAGGCTTGCGCCGTTCCGGGACCAAGAACGACCGGTTACAAGAACGTTTTACGCAAAATGGCGAACTCGTTCTTGATTTCCGCGACTTCATAGCCGAGGCTCAGGAACAGCATCTTGAGCGGCTCGTTGTTCTCGTCCGTGTAGGTGAACGCCGTCGCCATGCCGCGCTCCTTCATCCACTCTTCGCCCTTCTGGACGAGCGCTTTCGCGAGCCCCTTGCCCCTCGATCCGGGCTCGACGTAAGTGGTCGAAAACAGCCCGAACTCCTTCCCATCCTCATCCTTCTCCAGCCTGACGATCGAGTGGCCGGCAATGAAGCCCTCGTCGAGTTCCGCGAGGAATATCTCGCCCGTGCAGTTTGCAGGATCGAGGTGCCAACTGGCGCGGTCGGTCAGCCACTCCATTGTGTACATCGACCCCCCCCTCTCCTCGCCGAGCACCTCCACGAGCGTGTCCCTCATGCGCTGCGCTACTAGGGCTAACTCTTCTTTTGAATCGTCGTCTATCGGGCGAATACTCGACATCTGCAGTTATCGATAGTTCTCAAACTTAACTGGCACCGGTAGATCGAGCGACTTCACAAACTCCATAGCCTTCTGCAACTCGTCTTTGTCCTTCCCCGCGATACGCACTGCGTCGCCCTGGATCTGCGCTTGGACCTTGAGCCCTTTGTCCTTGATCTGTTTAATGAGCGGCTTGGCGTGCTCTTGCGCGATACCTTGTTTCATCGTCACTTTTTGGCGCACGGAGATCCCTGAGCCCTGCTCCATTTTTCCGAACTCCAACTGCCGGAGTTCGATCCCTCGCTTGATCATCTTGCTCGTGAGGATGTCCTTGAGTTGGCCCATGCGAAACTCGTCATCGGCCGTGAGCGCGATCTCCTCTTTGTCGAACTCGATGCTGACTTTCGTGCCCTTGAAATCGTAGCGGTTCTCGACTTCGCGCTTGGCCTGGTCCACCGCGTTCTTCACCTCCATCATGTCAGCCCTGCTCACGATGTCGAATGAAAACTCCTTGGATGCCATGTTTCTATTTTGACTCCTTGGTCCGAACTTCAAATGGGACAGTCCATCTGAAAGCATCTTGTATGTCACCTCTACCGTCCTGCAAAGTATGAAGACCCAAAGACTCGAGGCGTTCAGCGACGGAGTCATCGCCATCATCATCACGATCATGGTCCTCGAACTCAGGGTCCCACAAGGCGAGGACTTCGAAGCGCTTAAACCGGTCCTCCCCGTCTTCCTTTCCTACGTCATGAGTTTCGCGTATCTGGCGATCTATTGGAACAACCACCACCACATGCTCCACGTCACCGAGCGGGCGAGCGGCGCGATCCTCTGGGCCAACATGCACCTCTTGTTCTGGCTCTCGCTGGTGCCGTTCGTCACGGGATGGATGGGCCAGAACGGCTTCGCCTCCACCCAGGCGGCGTGTTACGGTTTCGTGCTCCTCATGGCGGCGATCGCGTACTTTACTCTCCAGCAGACGATCATTCGCCATCAAGGACATCACTCGTCGCTCAAGCGGTTCATCGGCCGGGATTACAAGGGCAAAGGCTCGGTGCTTTTGTATCTCGCCGCGCTGCCGCTCTCTTTCATCAACCAATGGCTCGCGATCAGCATCTACGTCCTTGTGGCGGTGATGTGGCTGGTGCCTGACCGCAGGATCGAAAGGGGGGTGCAGTGAAGTTGCGGCGCGACTGGGTCATCTTGCTATTGGTATTTCTCGCGTCTGTAGTCGTCGGCCTTGTCTCGATCCTGATGTCGAACAATACGCTCGTCATCGATTTCGAGCAATTGCACATCACGACTCGCACCTTCAATGGACACATTCTCTTCACTGCACTCGACTATTTGCGTTTGCTCGCTGTCGTGACGGGGATCGTTTCCGTGTATCTCGCCTCTCGCGAGAACATCTGGGTTTGGCCCGTTGGGATAGTGTGGTGCCTCTCCACGGCATGGGTGATGTACCAGTTTCGCTTTTTCGGCGACATGGCTTTGATGTTCGTTTACCTGTTCTTGCAGATCCACGGATGGTGGTCGTGGACGCACGGTTCGGAGCAAAAGAAGGAACTGCCGATTCGATGGGCTCCGGTGCGAGTCATCGCTATCGTCGCACTTCTCGTGTTGATCGGGATGTGGCCCGCAAAGGAATTCTTGGAACTGGAGTGGGTGCATGGAAAGGCGCCCCTGTGGGACTCGTTCACGACCGCAGGCAGCCTAGGTGCGCAGTTTTTGCTCAATCGCAAGTACATCCAGAACTGGACGGCATGGATCATCGTGGACGCGATCTATATTCCCATGTATTACATCAATGGTCTGCCAGACCAAGCGCTTCTCTATGCGGCGTTCCTTGTGCTCGCTATGTTCGGGTTGGTGCAGTGGGTGCGGCTGCACAGAAACGCGAATGCCATCCCCTCTCACGTGGGACAGGGCTAGCCTGCCCCGATGAAGTCGGCGGGAGAGGGTGAACCAAAGACCTTTTTATTCGTCGGTGTGGGATCATGGCCTGGCGGTAAGATGTTGCGGATCGACGAGATCCGAGTCTCGCGAGAAAGAAGAGATTTATGAACAAGAGAATATTTCCTGCCCTGTTGGCCGTCGTTGTTGTCGCCGGATGCGGCCAACCGACCGCCACGACTGAACCCGTGCCGGCCCCTGCGGTCGCCGCACTGACCGACGCTGACAAGGCGACGTTCAGAGAGAACACCGACAAGTTCGTCGCCGCGTTCATC
>CAYYZP010000276.1:0-3734 GCA_964476165.1 uncultured Fimbriimonadaceae bacterium | reverse complement strand
CGCACAGAAGGACATGCACTACGCCGAGGTCCTCGGCTATCGCATCAAACTTCTCGGAATCGTCGAAGAGACCGCCAACGACGAAATCCAAATCCGAGTGCATCCAACACTCGTACCAAGCGAACATCAGATAGCAAAAGTAGAGGATGCCTACAATGCGCTTTGGATCCAAGGAGACTTTGTTGGCGACCTCATGTTTTCTGGAAAGGGCGCTGGGTCCTTCCCCACCGCATCCGCCGTGGTGGGGGACTTGATCGACGTCGGGCGCAACATGATGATCGGCGGGGCGGGCTCAGCGATCCCCTATGGCGAAGGCATGAAGTGCCGCCCGATGGGCCGACTCGAGACCCGCTACTACATCCGCCTTGTCGTGGCCGACAAGCCGAATACGCTCGGCAAGATCGCCACCGTGTTCGGCGAGGCGGGGGTCGGTCTGGCGGCCATGGAGATGCGAACCCTCGATAACGCCCAGGGAGAAATCGTGTTTTTGACCCACAAATGCCTGGAATCCGCCTTCAATTCGTCCCTATCCGTGGTCTCTCGGCTCCCCGTCGTAGCCTCGGTGGAGAGTTGGATCAGGGTGGAAGACTGACTTTTTTCAAAAAACCCTTGCGCTGGGCCGAAAGTTGTTGTATTATCGTTTTACGGTCGCGATCTCCCAGGGATTTGCTCTCCCCTTGCCCTGGCCCAGATTGCGGCCCCTTAATTTTAAGGTCTTCGTTTGGGTGGCCCGGTTTGGCACTCCGGTGCAGACCGGGATTGTTCATTCATTTTGTCTCACGAAGAGTCAAGGGCGGTCGACTTGATCGAAACAGGACACCCTCAATCCCTGAGGGGATTGAGGGATAAAAGCCATCACTCGTTGCGACCCTGCCTTCCTCGGCTCCTTCGACGCACTCAGGATGACGAGGAAGGCAGGGTCGCAAATTTAATCAAGACCTTCTTCCGAGATCAACCACGCGAGAGCCGCCATTGCGATTGCTCCGTACTCCAATTCACGCGGGTGCACTTTGTCGATCGTGTCGTTGCGAGAATGGTGATAGTCGAAGTACCTCTGGTTGTCGGGCTCGAGCCCGAAAAGTGTCGTCCCAAGCGGTTCGAGCGGGCCGATGTCTGCGCCGCCCCCGCCTTCTGAAATCCTTTCGATCCCGAACTGCCGCAGATATTCCACCCACAGCTGCACTTTCGCGCACTTTTCTTTGGAGACCCCGAACTCGCGCGGCATAAAGCCGCCCGCGTCCGATTCGATCGCCGCGTAGTGCCTTTCCTTCGCAGTCTTCGCCATCTCGGCATAAGCCAGCCCGCCGCGAAGTCCGTTCTCCTCGTTCATAAACGCGACCACGCGGATCGTGCGCTTGGGCTTCAGTCCCAGTTCCTTGATGATGCGAAGCTCCTCGAGGGCGTGGACGATTCCCTCGCCGTCGTCGTGTGCGCCTTGTCCCAGGTCCCAACTGTCCAAGTGACCGCCCATCACGATCACGTCGCCTGGCATCGTCGAGCCGACGATTTCACCGGCCACGCTCGCAGATGGCACTTCGGGCAGGACTTGACAACTGAGGTCCAAACGTACGCGCACTGGCCCATTCTGCAAAGCCGCGCTGAGTTTTTCCGCGCTCTGGATTCCGAGGGCAACGCCAGGAATCTTGATGTCGCCGCTGTAGTTCATAGCCCCCGTGTGCGGCTCATCGTCTTTTGCCAGCGTCATCGAACGCACCAGCACGGCCACCGCTCCGGACTTCGCCGCGGCCGATGCCCCCCCCGTGCGCTGGTCGACCGATGTTCCGTACCCTGCGCCGGTCGACTGCAATTTGGGGTCGAACCCACGGTTGTAAAAAACGATCTTGCCCATCCCTTTTGCGCCGAGCGCCTCTGCTTCTTCGCGCGATTTGACTTCGATAACTTCTGCTACGATCGCGCCGTTCGGTGTGCCCACGCTTCCGCCAAGCGCGCAGATTGAAAGTGGCACCGATCTCTCCCCCACCAACATCGTTGCACTCTCGCGTGGGCCGCGCACCCAGTGCGGCACCATGCACGGAATCTGTCGCACGCTGCTCAGTCCAATCTCGCGCATTGTGCGCTCGGTCCACGCGACGGCTTGGTCGGCCTGCGGCGAACCGCTGACGCGCCCACCGATCTTTGTTGCCAGTTCGTGCAACATGGAGTACGCGCCGAGGTCAGTCAGCCCCCTGTCGCTCATTCGTTTGATGGTCTCGATATGGTCTATGGACGGCAACAAGGCGACCATTGCGATGGCAGTTAGCATGGTGCCGATGCTACCACCCGGACTTAAGAAAATACGACCTATAAGACATATAGGTCGTATCATTCTAGGAAAACTATCGTGCGTAGAACTCGACGACCTTTTGCTCTGCAAAGAACTCCGGAAAGTCATCGCGCTCGGGGAGCGCGATGATCTTGCCGCTCATGTTGGCCGGATCGGGCTCCATGTAGACGGGCACGGGCGCGCCTTCGAAGTGGTTGCGCTTCGCGATGTTCTTGCTGGCGTCATTGTTGCGGACAGAAACGACGTCCCCCACCTTGAGCGTGTAACTTGATATGTTGACCTTCTTGCCGTTGACCATAACGTGACCGTGGCTCACGAACTGTCGCGCTTGGAAAATCGTGTTCGCGTATCCCAGCCGATAGACAGCGGTCTGCAGACGCAGTTCTAGCAGGCGCAAAAAGTTAAGTCCACTATTGCCGTGCATCCTGTTCGCTCGTTCGAACGTGCCGTGGAACTGTTTTTCGAGCATCCCATAGAAGCGCTTAATGACCTGTTTGGCCAGAAGTTGCTCGCCAAACTCGGAGTTGCGGTTGTCGCGCTGGTCGGGGCCGTGCTGGCCGGTTTTAAAGGGGCGTTTGCCGCTCGGGCACTTTGCTTTGCCCCAGATGTTGTAGCCGACTTTGCGGCAGATGTCTGTCTTTCTTCCTCGATATGTCGCCATGCTTTGTTAGCCTTTTCCTGTTGGTTTCGCACCGCACCACAGGGGCACGGGCGGGCGTGAAGTGCCATTATGGCACAGGATGGAACGGGGTGTAGGGTCAGGGGTCGAGCGTCGAGGTTCGTATCTACTTTCGACCTTTGATCCTTCACCCCCCGGAAAGCCTCAGCAGTGTAGTCGTTCCTCCTCCGTACTGCTGAGGCATGATTACCCTTAGCCCTCGCACTTCGCACCTTATCTCCCAACCCTCGACCCTATACCCCTGACTTCATCGTCCGCTTCCTCCACCAATACGCCACTACACCGACTGGTATCCAGACCGGCGAGAGGGTGAACAAGTAGACGCCGATTTGGGCGAAGAACTTGCCGATCGATTTTAGCGCCAGGGTCGCCGAGACCTTTGTCTCCTCGAACCAGTCGTCGGGCTTCGGCGCGTCGGTCGATTTCTTGGCCTCGATGAACTCCACGTTGATCGTCGAAAGCGCCGAGAGCTTGCGTAAGGTCGCCTGTTGCGCGGTGAGGCTTTCGATCTCCTGTCGCACCTGGCCGATTCGCTCTTTGATGTCCAGGATGTCACCGATGCGTCGGGCTTGGCGCAAGATTTCGCGGTACGACTCTTCTTCTGACCTAAGCGTCTTGATCCGCGCGTCGATGTCGGCGACCTGCGCCGTCACGTCTTCGCCAGTCGCGCTCTCGCCCTTTACTTCTCCGAACGAGCGGAGTTGTGTCACGGCTGACTCGAAACTTTTCTGCGGCACTCGGATCGTCATGTAACCGTGCGCCTTTCCTTCG
>CAYYZP010000275.1:0-1833 GCA_964476165.1 uncultured Fimbriimonadaceae bacterium | reverse complement strand
CGATGATGTTAAACTCCATTTCCCCTACCGTGACCCTATCGGTGTTGGGGAGTGTGTCGGGTCTTAGCACGGCAGCGCCCACTTCGACCCCATTGACTTTGACGCCCTTGCGCTTTTCGATTTTGAAAGTGACCGACTTCCCATCGCGAACGAGTACCCCCACCTTTTTCGGCGCGCCTTTGGGCAACACAACGGCCGAAACAGAGTCCGAACCGATGGAGTTATCTCCTTCCTCGAGCCAGTAGAGCCCAGCGACGCTCAGCCAGCCGCGCAGCGCTTTCAGGTCTTCCTCTTGTTGCGCCCGCCACTTGATAAGTTCGGCGATATATTTTTCTTCGGAGTCCTGTTTAAACGTGTTGTCCTGAGCGGTCATAGCCAAGGGCGCGAGCAGGGCCATGAGGGCCAATGTCGTTTTCATGGTGCCAATTTACCTGGGGGGCCGTCCCGTGTTCCTGACTCTGGACTTTTCGGTCCAGAATGAACCATGCCTTACATCAAGCCTGAACAACGTGCTGCGCTCGATCCGCTGATCGATGCGCTGGTCAATGGGATCGAATCGACTGGCGGATCGCTGAGCGACAGGGCCGGAATCGCAAACTACTGTATGACGCGCATTGCTATTGACCTTCTGCGTCGAGACGGAGACCTGCGGTATTGGAAGATCGCGCTGATGTCAGGAGTTTTCGCCAACGCGGGCGACGAGTTCTACCGGCGGGTGGGGGTGCCCTACGAGGACGCTCAGATCGCCAAGAACGGCGACGTGTACTAGCGAGTGGAGTTGCGGCGCCCTGGCACCGCTCATTCGCTCGAGGCAAGCCTCGCGCAGGACCACTGAGGCTCTCGATATCGACGCGAGCATCGATCTCATAAAGCGGCGGCAAACCGCTGCACTCCCCAGATTACAGCCACGGAGCAGCCAGTCTGTATATGTGCGCCAATGCGCGCCTGGCGAAAGGCTGCCTAGCGAAGTCCCCCAACTTACACAGTTCCGACGATTCGCAGTCGTGGTCGAACGCGGCTTGCAGGTCGCTGGCTAGTTTTTCGTTGAGCATGAACAGGCTCAGTTCGAAGTTGCCGCTCATTGCCTTGCCATCGATGTTCGCCGACCCAAAGAGCACCTGGCCCTTGTTGTTCCACGCGGCTTTCGCGTGCATGTAGCGCGCGGTGTAACGGTAGACTTGTGCACCGGCCCTCGTGAGTTCTTCCGCCAGGATCGGGTTCGCCGCATCCACCATCGGGATCTTCGTCTTGTCAGAAAGTAGGATGCGAACTCGCATGCCATTGCTCGCCTGCGAGTGCAGCGCGTCGAGGATCTCCGGGTCAGGGATGAAGTACCACGTGCGGATGTTCACTTCTTCGTCCGCGTCCAAGATCACGTCGAGCAGCGCACGGCGGACGTCGCGCCTCTGTTTGGGGACAGTAAGCCACACCTGCGAGTCGCCTGCTCGGAGTTCCGAAAGGTGGATCGTGCTTCTCTCGGTGGGGGGCTCATTGACGTCGATGTACGTCATGCCGTTTGGCGCCTGATGCCCGGGCTTTGAAAACGCCTCAATGTAGTCGTACACGTCGTGGAAGACGGCGCCAATGTCTCCTTGCATTTCCAAGTTGTGGTCGGACCATTCCAAATAGTGGTCGCCGATGTTGGAGCCGCCGATAAACGCCTGCGACTCATCTATGGCGCAGACCTTGACGTGCAAGCGGTTCGCTTTGCTGAGCCGGTGGCCCTTCGGGCTGAAGAGGCAAATCTCGATCCCCTGCCTTTGCAGATCGTCGATGAGGAACCGGTTCTGGACCGCGTGCCTGGGGTCGTCGAAGAAAAGCCCGAACTCGTCC
>CAYYZP010000274.1:0-5291 GCA_964476165.1 uncultured Fimbriimonadaceae bacterium | reverse complement strand
TGATCGCCGCCGCCCGTGCCGCAAACGAGTTTTCACCCACCACCGCGAGCAGCGCATTGAACACTTCGCGCGAGCCATCTGCGTCCTTAAGGTTTGTCAGGTGCCGGATCGCCGCAACTCGCAGCGTCTCATTGGTCGGGTTCTTCAGTTGGTTGAGGCAGATGATTCTTGCGCGGTTCTTGTTTTGCTCCGCCCACCAATCCAGCGCAAAGAGCCGCAAGCCCTGGTCGGGCGTCGAAATCTTCCACGCTTGCTCTGCCAAGGTGTCGTCCTTCGTCGCATTGGCGAGCGCACGGACGGCGGTCGCCCTAACACGCGGGTTCGAGTCCCCCACCCAAAGTTCGAGCAGTCGCGCGGTGACGGCCGGTGTAGCCTCAGCGCCCGCCAACTGCTGTACCGCCAAAGTGGAAATATCCTTGTTCGGGTTCTTTGACTCCCGGATCAAAAACGCCTCGTCGCCTTTGCCAAATATCTGCAAAATGGCGACCTTGGCCCAATGCGACTTTTCGCCATCGTAGACCGCCTGCTTTTCATCGCTGGTCCATTTGTCGATCTTGTCGAACAAGCGCGACTTGAGCGCTGAGTTCGGCGCTGCGCGAAAAACGGCCGCGATCTGTTCTTTCGAGAGTTCCGGCTCTTTGTCGAACCCGATCATCAGCGTACACGCAGGATCGACGACGACCGCCCCGGCAGGAACGTCACTCAGGTCGATCTCTCCTTCCTTCCCTGAAAGTGGGAGCCTGTACATGGTCCACTTTCCATCTTTGAAAACGCCAATGGGAAGATCAAGAACAAAATCCGGCTCGCTGTTCGTGACTTTGAGCACGTTTCCAGTCAGTTCTGCCGACAAACTGGGTGCTCCAGCGTGATAAAACCACTGCTTTTTGAACTGATCGAGGTTCTTCCCCGAGACCTCAGCAAACACCTCGAACAGCGACTCCGTCGTTACGTTTTGAAACTTGTACTTCTCAAGATACGCCTTCGTCGCCTTCCAAAAGACGTCTTCTCCCAACAAATCGAGCAACATGAACATCCGGGCCGCGCCCCCACCGTAGGCGTTGCCGTCGAACATGTCCATCGGAATCCCATATTCGTCGGAGACCATCGGGCGCTTAGTGCCCTTTGCGGCAAAGTACGCGCCGCGCAGAGTTCCGTATCGACCAAAGTTGTACTGGTCGTCGCCGTACTTCTTGCGGACGTAAAAACTCGGCAGGAACGACGCCCAGCCTTCGTTCACCCAAATGTGCGCCCAGTCTCGACAAGTAATCGTGTCTCCGAACCACTGGTGCGCGAGTTCGTGCAACACAAGCCCTTCCGAACTCATCATAGGTTTTTCGTTCTCTTCGTGCAAAGTATTGATGGTGTTGGTCACCATCGTGATGTTCTCCATGCCGCCGAACATGTAATCGCTCACCACGGCCTGCGAAAACTTCGCGTAGGGATACTTGAACCCGGTAAGCCCGCTGTAAAACTTCACCATGTCTGCCGTTCCAGCGAACGACGACTTGCCCATAGAACCAAGTCCTTTCGGAACCAGATAGAGCACGTCGAGCCCGTCCCACGTCTCCTTTCCGATCTCATATTCCCCGACGATGAAACTGATCAAATAAGTGGCGTGCGGCTGCCTCATGCGCCAGTGGTACGTCCACGCGGTGGGGGACTTGTCCGTCTTTTCGAGTTCACCGTTGCTCAAAGCGTATTCTCCCGGTTTGACCGTGATGTGCGCCGAAGAAGTCGCCTTGTCGTTGGGGAAGTCCCACGTTGGAAGCCAGTAGCGCGTGTCCTCCGCTTCGCCCTGTGTATAGATCATAGATGTGGTTGCGGGATACGCACGCGCGGCGGGGATAAAGTACACGCCAGCCTCAGGCGATCCTTGATAAACGACGCGCACGTCCATGTCCAAGCCCGCGGGCGCCGTTTTCCCGATCAAAATCTTCAGTGTCTCGCCTTCTTGCGCAAACTGCTTTGTCGCGCCGTCTATATAAACCTGTTTGACCGTCAGTTTTCCGGCGTCCAGCGTCACGGTGTCCATCGCCGCGAGCGGAGCAAGCGTGTTCGTGACGTCGCCGAAGATCGTTGCGGTCTTTTCATCGAACGAAAGCGACCAATCGACGTGCTTCAGGTCGTAAGTGCGCGCTCGGTCGGTTGCGAACGCTTGGACGGAAAGAACGGCTAAAGTGAAGAGCCCAAAAAGGCGGCGCAGGCGCATAGACTGATATTACCGATCTGACGATTCGGAACGTGCCACAATTTCCCTATGCCCGCCCGCATACGCCCGAACGTGCAGCGCATGGCCGCCTATGTGCCGGGGAAGCCGGTCGCTGACGTGCGGCGCGACCTGGGCCTCACCGACGTCGTGAAACTGGCGAGCAACGAGAACCCCTTGGGTCCGTCGCCGATTGCGATGGAGGCGGTGCGACGCGCGGTCGCTTCGATGAACATCTACCCCGACGCAGGGGGGCGGGAACTTCGCCACGCCCTTGCTTCGCGGTTCGGGGTGGGGGTAGAGCAGATCGTTCTCGGAAACGGGAGCGATGAGATCTTGGACGTGATCGGGCACCTGTTCTTGAGCGGTCCCGGCGACAAGATCGTCTTCGGCTGGCCCTCGTTCTTGCGTTACCCGCTGATGGGAGCGCTGGCAGACGCACAGGCGTCTCGTGTCCCTCTTTTGGACGATTGGCATTACGACATCGACGCAATGATCAACGCGATGACCGACGACGTGCGGCTCGTGATATTGGCGAACCCGAACAACCCGACCGGCGTGTTGACCCGCTCGAGCGACATCGAAAGGCTGATGGCGGCGCTTCCGGTGGGGGCGGTCCTCGTATTGGACGAGGCGTACTATGACTTCGCGGTGGGGGTGGACGGATACCCGGACTCCTTGGCGTGGGTGCGCGCCGGGTCGCCAGTCTGCGTCTTACGGACTTTTTCCAAGTCTTATGGTCTGGCGGGTGTTCGAATCGGGTATGGGTTCGCACCTTTGGAAGTCGCCGAGGCGTTTGGCCGCGTGCGCGAGCCGTTTAGTGTCAACTCCCTCGCACTTGTGGCCGGACTTGCGGCGTTGTCCGACGACGCCCACTTGTCGGCGACGCTCGCGGTGAACAGGGGGGGGATGGAGCGGATCGTCTCATGGATGTCGGCCCACGAAATTGAAACGATCGGGAGCCATGCTAACTTCGTGTGCGTAGAAGTGCCATGGGACGCAGACCTGTACGTCGCTGCAATGTTGAAAGAGGGCGTGATCGTGCGCTCAGGGAAATTGCTCGGAATGCCCAACCACCTTCGGGTCACCATCGGCCTACCAGACCAGGTCGAGCGGTTTTTGGCGGCGTTCGAGCGGGTCAACCCGACCGTTTCCGCCGTGTAGAAAGGTAACCTTTGCGCATGACCATTACGTTGCGTGATCACATTGCGTCCGACTGTTCGTACATTGCCGACATCCGGCACGACCTGCACCAGCACCCGGAACTTATGTTCAAAGAAAAACGGACTTGCGAGGTCGTACAACGAGAACTCAAGGCCGCTGGTATCGAATTTACGGCCGGTCTGGCGGGGGGTACAGGAGTGCTAGGATTCTTGCCGGCAACAAAGAACGCAGCCAACGCAAAGACCGTCGCCTTACGAGCAGACATGGACGCGCTCCCGATTTTGGAAGAAACTGGACTTCCGTATGCCTCACAAAACGAGGGCGTCATGCACGCCTGTGGGCACGACGGCCACACATCTATCTTAATCGGTGTGTCGCGCGCGCTGGCACAAGAAAGCACGCGGATCAACAATGTCTTACTGATGTTCCAGCCTGCAGAAGAGGGGGGGGCAGGCGGCGAGAAGATGTGCAACGAAGGAGTTCTTGACGGTCGCATCTATCCAGCCCGCGCAGACGTGGCGTATGGTCTGCACGGATGGCCGCTGGGCAAGCGCGGCGTGTTCTGCGTTAAGAACGGCGCAATGCTGGCGGCGGTGGACCAGTTCACCGTGCGGCTCAAGAGCCCTGGCGGACACGCCGCGAAGCCAGACATCACCAGCGACACGATCGTCGCTTTTTCACACATCGTGACCACGCTGCAGACGGTGGCATCGCGCAACATTCTGGCGACTGAAGGGTTCATTCTGACGGTGACATTTGTCCATGCGGGCACGGCGTATAACGTGATCCCATCGCGCGTCGAATTCGGTGGGACCATGCGCACTCTCTCTGACGAAGTGAGGGTCTTGGGCAAGAAGCGGTTCTACGAGATCGTCGAAGGCATGTGCAAGACCCTCAATCTTGAGTGCGAGATCGAATGGGAGGAGAGTTATCCTTTGACTTGGAACGACACTTGGGCGACCGACCGCTACCGCAGAATCGTGAAGTCGGTGGTGGGGGAAGACAGGATGCAAGAAGAGTCCGCGCCTGTCATGGGGGGGGAGGACTTCAGTTACTATGGGCGTCACGTCCCCGCGTGCTTCTTCTTCGTCGGCCTTTGCCCCCCCGATCGCACGAGTTACCCCTCGGTCCACACTCCGCTGTTCGACTTCGTCGACGACGTCATCCCCGACGCCATCGAAACGATGTGCCGCCTCGCCTTAGAGCCAGTAGATTAAAGTGATTATAAGTCGTATAGGTCTTATACGTCTTATTGGCTAGTGCGGGCACTCAGGTAGATTGCACCTATGGACCCCGTCAGGGAAATCGAAATCCTGATCCGCGCCAAGTACCCGATCGTGTACATCACCTCGTGGGAGGAGCGGCGCGTGGAGGAAGCGATCAAGGGGATCGCGGAAAAACTCTCCCGTAAAGTCCATACGTGGAGCGTCACGCAGGGGATGAAGCCCCCGGTCATCCGCACTTCAGGGCCCAACAAGCCATCTGCGCTCCCGAGCGAACTCGAGGCACTCGCCCTTGTTCACGAAGCAGAAGAGTTTACGATTTTTCTCCTAAAAGACTTTCATGTCTATATGAAGGACTCGCGCGTCGTGCGCCTGTTGCGCGATCTCGCGGCGCGGCTGAGAGGGCGCGCACAGACGCTTTTCATCCTCGCGCCGGTCATGAACCTCCCCACGGAACTCGAAAAGGACATCACGGTCATCGAGTTTCCGTTGCCAGGCGTCGAGGAGATCGGGAAGCAGCTCGACGAAGCGATCAAGGCGCTCGAATCGAGCAAGGGCGTCGACACGTCCCTCGAAAAGGACACGCGCGAACTCATCATCCACTCGGCGCAAGGCCTGACGCGCGACGAGATCGAAAGTGCCCTCGCACGCAGCGTCGTAGAGCAAAAAAAACTCGCGGTCGACACCATCATCGAAGA
>CAYYZP010000273.1:0-2353 GCA_964476165.1 uncultured Fimbriimonadaceae bacterium | reverse complement strand
GTGAAAACCAGCAGGCTCACGACGCGGGGCTTCGTCAGAGCGATATACGCCTTGGTCATCGCAACAAAGCCCTTGGATTGCGCGGCACCGATCTTCTCTGGTTCTCGTCCGACGATCCCGTGCTCCCTTTGGCTCTCTGCCAGCGCGGAGATTCCGACCATCACCATTGCGATCCAAATCGCGTCGGACACAGCGAGATGGATGACCTGCATCCAAATGGGCGCGAGCATGAGAAGATTGAGGATTCCAATTGCCATTTGAACGCCGTACCCACCAATGACGAACCGGACGAGCCTCATGGTCCGTGCATCGGGACGGTGCCGCGCGATAAACCCGCAGCCGAAAACAATGAACAGTCCGACGGACGTCGCGATCAGTGGGTGGAACATCCGCAACCGCTCAGCGGGGTGAGAAGTCGGCGCAAGGTCGCGCTGGAAACCCTCTTGCAGTGACTGGACCGGAAAGATCGTGTCGCCCAATGCGGAGATCGCGCCTGTCACCCCTAACATGAACATCCCGAGAAGGCATAGACCGACCGCCCAACTCACCGAACCCTGATGGTTGAACCTGACTCTCTCGCCGCCACCTGAAAAGTGAGCCGTCAGCGCCATCGAGCCCAACAACAGAAACGTGTTGACTAAATGGAGGCACATCGTGAACACGCGCCCCATCGACGGGTCGAGCGCAACCCATTGGAACTTGACCAAGAGCGCGCCGACCGCCGCTTCGGTCAACGTGAACAAGACGACGAAGACGACCGACTTTCGCGCAGGGTGACCCTTGGTGAACGCCCGATAAGTCCAGGCTGTGAGAACAATAACGAGCAGACCAAGGAGCGCGCTCGAATAGCGGTGCGAGACTTCGATGATTTCGCTAAGGCTCGAGCCTTCTGGAATCAGTGCGCCGTTGCAATCAGGCCAGTGGGCACCGCACCCATCTCCGTGCAAACCTGCGCGAACAAACGCTCCGAATAAGATGACCGGAATGGTGTAAGCGAGAACAGACCAGGCATACCTTGAAAGCTTCAAGCTAGCCAAGCGCCACCCCGCCATTCCATGGACACGTTCTCCAAGTCACTCGAACAACGAGGTTAGCCCCATTGCGAGTGCTTATGCAACGACGAATGGGCTAATTGGGGCCGCTGACTTGGGAAAAACGGCACTTCTCTTTTTAGTCATGATTTCTTGGTTCGAAAACTGCCGATTCTGGCTAGCGCAAAGCGACTGGTAAAATGCCCGATACTTGGAACCGCCCTATCTGGCTGTCATCGTGCCTGCCTATAACGAACAGGATCGTATCGGTCCTTCTCTCGAGAGGATCAACGAGTACTTTTCGTACCAGAGCTACAGCTGGAAAGTCGTCGTCGTCAGCGACGGATGCAAGGACATGACCAACGATATCGTCCGGTCGTTCGCCGTTTCCCATCCCGGCTTTTTTCTACTTGAGTCGAACCCAAATCGAGGGAAGGGCTTCGTTGTCCGTAAGGGGATGCTCGAAGTCGAGGCCGACTGGCTCCTGTTTTCCGACGCTGACCTTGCCGCGCCTATTGAAGAAGTCGAAATGCTGATCCAGGCCGTCAAAGACGGGATCCCGATCGCTATCGGCAGCCGACCCCTGAAGGAATCTAGCTTGGAGATCCGCCAGCCCTGGTACAGGGAGGCAGCAGGACGAAGTTTCAACCTTATGGTTCAACTGTTCGCGGTGCGTGGCATCAAAGACACCCAATGCGGGTTCAAACTGTTCAGGAACGACGTCGCCAAGGACGTGTTCAAGAGATCAAAGCTCACTGGCTACGGGTTCGACTTCGAGTCGCTCATGATCGCCCGAGACCTTGGCTACGAAATCGCCGAAGTCCCGATCCGTTGGTCGCACCAAGAAGGGTCAAAAGTCAACATGCTCCGCGACGGCGCGAAGATGTTGACCGAACTCGTCAAGCTCAGGCTCCAAGGAAAAAAAGAACGCTTGCGTTCGATCAACTGAACCACTTGGTTATGTTGTCGGATTGAGGAATAGGCAGACGGGTGCCATGGTTTGTCCGTGGGACGAGTCGAACTCGTGGTGTGTAACTCCAGGTCTGCATACCCTCTCAAGAAACGCACACCGGAGTACGATAGAGAAGTCTTGATGAGTAAGTTCAAAGTCGGAAGCGTGCCGTTCGTCAACGCTCGACCGCTCGTCGCGTGGTTCGAGTCGCTCGGCGACGAGAGTCCAGTGGAATTCATCTACGACGTCCCTTCAAGCCTCCCGAATATGCTCAATTCCGGTGAAGTCCAAGCCGTCCTCGTTTCAAGTTTCGACGCTCTCAGTACCTCCAACAGGACGATCGCCGACGGCGTCTGCATCGGAAGCGATG
>CAYYZP010000272.1:0-8976 GCA_964476165.1 uncultured Fimbriimonadaceae bacterium | reverse complement strand
GTCGTCGCCGTCCACGAGCACTGTATAGACGCCCGTGATCGCGCCCTTTGGCCCGCAACCTGCCCTTTCCAAAAGTTTTGGGAGCAGCGCGAACACGCTTGGCGTATACCCTTTCGTGCTCGGCGGTTCCCCCACCGCGAGGCCGACTTCTCTCTGGGCCATTGCAAACCGCGTGATCGAGTCCATCATCAGCACGACGTTCATTCCTTGATCCCTGAAATACTCAGCGATCGACGTCGCCGTCATCGCCGCCTTGATTCGAACGAGAGCAGGCTCATCGGACGTGGCGCAGACAACTACGCTCTTCTTCATGCCTTCTGTCCCAAGGTCGTTCTCAATAAATTCCCTTAATTCGCGCCCGCGTTCGCCGACAAGCGCAATCACGTTGACGTCTGCGCTGCCCTTTCGAGCGATCATGCCCAACAACGTGCTCTTGCCCACCCCTGATCCTGAAAAGATCCCAATGCGTTGACCGATGCCCAAAGTGAGAACCGAATCAATCGCACGCACGCCGGTCTCAAACGGCTTGTTGATCAATTTTCTCGTCAACGCGCCAGGCGGGCGCGCTTCGATGGGATAAGACTTGTCGGTGCTCAACGGTCCTTTGCCATCTATCGGATGACCAAGCCCATTGACTACGCGGCCCAAGAGCGATGCCCCCACCGGCACCGTCAGGCACTCACCAGTTGCTTCGACGAGGCTTCCCGACTGGATTCCCGTCATGTCGCCGAGAGGCATCAAGACCACGTTGTCGCCTTTGAACCCTACGACTTCTGCAAACACCTTTGTCTCGCCAGGCGCTGGTTCGATCGTGCAGACTTCGCCGAGTTTAGCGAGCGGACCGTTCGATTCCAACACGAGTCCGACGACCTGCTTGACACGTCCCATGATATTGAACCGCGTTGTGTTGGCCAGCGCGGCGTTTAAAGTTGGAAATCGTGGCGAAGTCGATTTCATTGTCCCTTCTTTGCTGTCGCGACGATGCGGGATAGAAAGTCTTCGACCCGCGCATCGATCATGCCTGCGTCCGTTTCAAGTTTGCAACCGAAACCCACCGAGCGGTCTTCAACGAACTCGATGTTCTTGAGGTGTGAAAACGCGGCAACCAGTTCCTTTCGGCGTGCTTCCACTGCGCTTCCATCCATTGGATTGATCCTCAGCCGCACCTTCGCGCCTTCCGTAGCCTCGGACAAAACTTCGTGCGCGATGGCGACGACACTTTCGCGTGAAACTTCCAATTCCTTCGCGATCGCACGCCGCGCGATTTCGATCGCCAGACCGGAGAGGCTTTCTTCCGCCATCGCATACCAGTGCTTCGTCTCTGATTCGAACGATTCGAGTGCAGAGCCTAACCCATCGGCAAATTTCTTGCTCTGAGCGAGATTAATGGCGTCGAATTCATTTTTGGAATCGCCAAGAGCCTGCGCACGGCCTGCATCAAACCCTTCCTGGCGACCGATGTCATAGCCCTCTTTCCGCGCGGCCTCCCTTTTCAAGTCTGCCGCGCTCATGGATGATCCTGTGCGCCGGATCAGTGCGTCGCGCACCGCCTTTGCGCCTTTCAGCGTTTCTGCAAACGCCTGGCCCCCCACCTGATCCCGGACGATCTTAGACAAGGACTTCTTCCTCGCCTCGACCGATGCTGATCTCTCCGGCTTCTTCCAATCTGCGAATCACGGCCACGATTCTCTGCTGGGCCTCCTCGACAAGTCTCAATTTGACCGGGCCCATGTATTCCATGTCTTCCTTGAGCATTTCGCTTGCGCGCTCAGACATATTGGCGAAAATCTTCTCCATGACAACCCTGTCCGTCCCCTTGATCGCGGTCGCGAGTTCCTTGATGTCTACTTCCTTTAAGATCGTCTGCACGGCGCGATCATCGAGCGTGATGATGTCTTCGAAAACGAACATCATGTTTTTCACTTCTTCAGCGAGTTCTGGATTGTTCTCCGTCAGCGATTCAAGGATCATGCGCTCTGTCGCGCGGTCCACGCGATTGAGCAGATCGACGAGTTGCTTCGGGCCCCCTGCCTGGGTGACTTCTTGATTGAGCATGCTTGAAACCTTCTTTTCCAAGACCGCCTCGACCTTCCGGATGACTTCCGGCGGGCACTGCTCCATCATCGCGATCCTTTCCGCGACCTGGACGCGTACGTCTTGTGGCAATTTGCCAAGGATCAATGAACTCTGTGAGATCGGCATATAAGCGAGCACGAGTGCGATCGTTTGCGGGTGCTCGTGTTGGATGAACCCAAGAAGTTGCTGTGGATCGGCGCGCTTGAGAAACTCGAACGGTAAGACCTGCATTGCGTTCATGATCTTTCGGATCATCACGTCCGCTTTGTCTCCTCCGAAAGCTTTTTGAAGGACTCGCTTTGCGTTTTCCACGCCGCCCTCTGCGATGTAGTCCTGCGCCATCGCGAGTTCGTGGAACTCGTTGATGATCGACTCTCGCTGTTCGGGGCCAATCTTGTCCATGCGCGCCATTTCCAGCGACAAGGTTTCGATCTGCTCTTCGCTAAAGTGCTTGATGACTTCCGAACCGATTTCTGGACCGAGGATCGCGAGAATCATCGCCGCCTTTCGGCGACCGGACATTGCTGTTGCGGCCTTTCTCATCGCATGTCCTCCATCATCCAGCCTTTAAGGAGCATGGCGACCGATTCAGGTTTCGTCTTCGCCATGTGCTTGATCTGTTCGAGTGGAACATTGATGCGTGCTTGAATGGCCTTGATCTCTGGATCCTCGGGCGCTTCTTCTATGATGCGAAGGATGTCGTCGATCTTCCCGCTTTCCATTGCGCTAACAAGCGCTTTCCCCGCCTGACCTTGCGGTGATGGAAACATTTCCACCGACTGGTCACGCTGGTTCGCGACCGCCCCACCGATCGGTGCCGCTGGATAGTGCGGCATTTGCATCATGCCTCCTTGCGGAAGTGCCTGCATCATCGTTGTTCCCGACCTCGAGGCGGCCGCCTTCGTGATCGCCTTCACCACCATGAATCCCACGATGAAAAGCGCGATCACTGGGAGGATCGAAAGAATCTGCTGCATTTTTTCGTTCGATGTGACTGCGCCTGCGGCCTTCTTCTGCGCGTCTACCGCAGCAGTGTCAAATTCGACCGGCGTGACGCTCGCTGTAAACCCCTCCTGGCCCGACTTTGATCCCAAATAGGCGTCTGCGATCTGTTGCACGGACTTGATGTCCTTGACGTTCTTTTTGTTCGCAAGGACTTGGACTGTCATGCTAATCACCGTCCCTTGCGCCTTGTTCGTCACTTCGTGTTTACGGTCGACGGCTCTTTGTACTCCCTTCTGGGAGGAGTCATACGTCCCAGACTTCGGCTGCGCCCCACCTGAAGAATCGGGCGCGCTCGCCGGATTGTTCGATCCAAACCCAGTCGGCCCCCCAGCACCAGCGACCGGTGCGCCGGCCACGCTCTCGCTCGAGGACGTTTCGATCACGGGCATTTCGCTCGGAGTCTCCGTGTCGGAACTGATCGTCTTCGTGTCCATGTCCAGTTCCACTTGGATCATCGCGATCGTGTTCCCGGGCCCAAAGGCCATGTCGAGGCTGCGTGCTAAGTCGCCTTCGCGCCTGCGCGCCTCTTGGATTTCCGCCGCGAGTTTTTGGCCCGCGGTGGAACCGTCTTGATTAATCAAGTCGCCATCAAAGAGCAACCGGCCAAAATTATTCGAAACTGTAATGTGCTCTTGATCGACTCCCGTCGCGTTTTGTACGAGGCGAGCGATCGCCTTGCCTGCAGAACCACTAAGGCCCTGCCCCGATTCAACAATGTTGACCGTCGCCGAAGACGCTTCCTTTTCATTCATGAACGGACTTTGATCGCCTTTGTTCCAGTGGACTTTGGCAGAAGCGACGCCCTGCCAGGTCATGATCGTCTTTGCGATCTCGCCTTCTTTCGCGGCTGTGGTTCGCTCTTCTTCTTGTTTAGAAGTCTGACCAAGCGGAGATTCATTGAACAGGAGTGACATCCCTTGTGGACCGTCCGATGGAACGACCCCGGCGCTCGCAACGATGCTCTCGGCCTCTTCGACTTGAGTCGAAGGAACCATGACCGTTCCTCGTTGACCGAACTCGACCGGAATCCCGTTCTTGCGGAGTTCGGTGACGATCTTGCCCTGATCCTCTGGCGACAGGCCGCTGTAAAGCGGCGCCATTCTGGGTTTTGACATGACGTAGGCTGTCAGGACGAGCATCAGCGCAAGCGCCGAGGCTCCAAATATCGTGACGAACTTCTGGGTTCGGTCTGCGACCTCCCACCAGTCTTTAATTTTCTGTGCGGCGTTCTCCATAGCGGACCATCAGGCTACGGAGCGACGCGAACGACTAGACTTGCATGCGGCTTAGTTCTTGGTATGCGTCCAAGAGTTTGTTCCTGACCTGGAGAGTCAACTCCATCGCCAGTCCCGCACGCTCCATCGAAATCATCAGTTCGTGAAGCTCCACGTTTTGACCCGTCATAAAGGCGTTCTGCATCTCGCCCGCATTGTTCTGCGCCGAGTTGACATCCTTCATGACGTCCATCAACATTTTTCCAAAGTCTTCGGTGGGGACACCTTGACCGGAAAGTTTCGTGGCTTGCTGTGCGATGCCCTTGAGGGCCGGATTGATTGCGCCAATGTTCATCTTTTCTCTCCTTACACGTCAGAGATCGAAAGCGCCGATCTCAGCATCCCTTTTGCGGAGTTGAAAGCGGAGACGTTCGCTTCATAGGCGCGCGTCGCGCTGATCATGTCCACCATCTCCGTGATCGGTTGGACGTTACTGTAGTAGACGAACCCTTCGGCGTCCGCGTTCGGGTTGCCGGGATCCATTTCCTTGCGGAGATCGCTCATGTCGCTGGCGATCCGCTCGATCTTGACGCCGCTCTCGTCGCCAGTGAACACGACGACCTGTCGGCGGTACGCCTCCATATCGCGCGTCCGCATCGAGTTCGCGTTGGCGATGTTCGTCGAGATCACGTCAAGACGGAACCGCTCAGCCGTGAGGCCGGTCGAACTCGAACGCATGGCTTGTGAAAGAGTCATTATCTACCCTCTCTGATCACGTTTTTGAGGCCACGGAAATATCCGCGCGCCATCTGTGTGGTCGTCTGATAACGAATCTCGTTTTCGCCGAGCATGAATACCTCGCGCTCAAGGTCGACGCCATTGCCATCGATCCTGATTGCGCCAGGGTCAATAGTTACCCCCCCCGCTTTCGGGTTTTGGAAAGCGCCCTCCGCTTGCTCGAGTTCGATCGCGAAATCGACTTCCCTTCGTTTGTAACCGGGGGTATTGACGTTGGCGAGGTTGCCCGACAAGACGTTTTGGCGGAGCGACAGTTTGTCCAAAGATCGGACATAGTTGCTCGCTTGCGGTCCAAACAGTTTGTTCAATATCTGCACGGTCAGATCACCATCTCCCCGCGCGTCCGTTCGCTTCTAAGCGGCCAATCCTTGGTCGCCCCGAACCGCACGCGCTAGTGCGGCCCATGGTGTTCTTCGGTAGAAATACGGGGTTCTTGAGGGTGAGTCACACCGATTTCCGGCTGATCTGACCGAACTGACCGATCGGTCCGATCCCGCAGACCCCCGCTCTTGACCTAGACCCTCTACCCTTGACCCCTGAGTTCTATACTCCCCCTATGGACGCGGGAGCACTCCACGCCGAAGTCGTCCGCAAGTACGCGGAGCACATCAACCCCTACCTGGCCAGGCTTATGAACTTCGCTGGTTTCGGAGTCGAAGTACGCGCCGAAGGCTGCTATATCTTCGACCAGGACAGCAAGCCCTACCTCGACTGCCTGGGCGGATACGGCGTTTTCAGCCTGGGGCACCGCCATCCCAAGGTCGTCGAGGCAGTGAAAAAGCAACTCGACCTCCAGGCCCTGAGCAGCAAGACTTTTTTCAACCCGATCCAAGCGGAACTCGCCGAAAAACTGGCGTCGGTCACCCCCCCCGGTCTCGACTTCACCTTCTTCAGCAACAGCGGCACCGAGGCGGTCGAGGCCGCGCTGAAGTTCGCCAAAGTCATGACCCGACGCCAAAAGATCGTGGCGACCGAGGGCGCGTACCACGGCAAGACCATCGGCGCGCTTTCCACGACGGGCCGCGAAAAATACCGCAAGAAGTTTGATCCGCTTATGCCCGGAGTCGTGTTCATTGACTACGCGAACACGGAGGAAGCGGTCAAGTGCATTGATGACAAAACGGCGTGCATGATCGTCGAGCCGATCCAAGGTGAAGGTGGCATCTACGTCCCCCCCCCTGGGTATCTCAAGGCGATCAAAGAAAAGTGCGAAAAGGTCGGCGCACTCTTCATCGCAGACGAAGTGCAGACCGGGCTCGGGCGAACCGGAAGGATGTTCGCTTGTGAGCGCGATGCCGTCTCGCCGGACATAATGACACTCGCCAAGGCGCTCGGTGGGGGAGTCATGCCGCTCGGCGCGACGTGCTTCACAAAGGAGGTCTGCGACGCCGTGTTCAGCGAGAACCCACTACTGCACACGAGCACTTTCGGCGGCAACCCACTGGCTTGCGCGGCAGGGCTCGCAGCAATGGAAGTCATCGAAAAAGAAGGACTGGTCGAACGCGCCAAGAATATCGGCGCCAGACTCAAAGCCGGGCTCAAGAGCATCAAGTCAGACCTGGTGGCGGACGTGCGCGGCGAGGGCCTCATGCTAGGCGTCGAGTTCGCGATGGACGAGGTGGGGGAACTCACCATCGCGCAGATCGTCAAGCGCGGCATGATCGCGGCGTACACGCTCAACAATCCCCGCGTCATCCGCATCGAACCGCCGCTCATCATGAGCGAGCAACAAGCGGGCGAGGCCGTTGCGATCTTGGGAGAGGCGATCAAAGAGACGGAAGAGGTCCTCACACAGTTCGCGTAGTCACTGCAACGGATAGCCGTTCGCGTCTGGCATCTTGCCCATCAAGATCAGCACCATGTCGTACAGCGCCCATACTGAAGTGATCAAGGGCCCAATAAAGCACAGTACCGATCCCCCCACCGTGATCACGATCATCCAAATGCCGGTCGACGTATATCCAAGATAGAACCGATGGACGCCGAACGGACCCAGAAAGAACGCAAGAGCGGCCGCGATAAGTTTGTTCTTCTTCGAGTATCCGGCTGGCGCGAGCCCTGGTCGAGGATAAGACGTCAAGTATGGGCTCTGTTGGTACGCGCCATAGTTCGATGGTTGCGCCCCCGTTCCCCCAGGCGGCTGGTACGGCTGTTGCTGTTGCTGTTGCGGAACGTGCTTCGGCGCAAACTTGAAATGGTGCTGGAGCCCGATGAGGTCGCGAGCCGTCATTTGCCTGTTCGTCCCCTGCTCCACGATGGCCGTGTCCGCCAGCACCCGGCCCTCGGTGGCCCACTGGTCGAGCGTGGCTTCGTCCGCAGGGCCGTAGAACCTTCCGTCGCTTCCTTGGATAAAGTAGTTGGCCACCGGATTTACGCCCGGTTCTACCCGGTTTGTCGCTTCGGATTAGGTTACAATCCTTGGACTTGAAAGTCATCACGCAAGAAGAGTTTGCGCGTCCGCAGGGCGTCCCGCTCTTTCTTGATCTCTATCACCCGGGTGTGTCTAACGCGCCGGTCGTCGTCTACATTCACGGCGGCGGCTGGATCAGCGGGGACAGGACGATGTACGCCGAAGAAGCGGAATGGGCGGCTGAGAACGGTTTTGCGGCGGCGGTCATCGACTACCGCCTTGCGCCGCTCTACCCCTTCCCCGCTGCAGTTTTGGACTGCCGTGCCGCGATCTTCTATTTGAGGGATCATGCTTCGAGGTTGGATGTTGACCCCCACCGGATCGCCGCCTTTGGCAACAGCGCGGGCGCGCACTTGGCGACGATGCTCGGCGTTTGCAGTATTCCTCTTGGAGGATCGGACCCTTTCGAACACGTCAATGCCGTGGTTGATGTTTGTGGTATTTCCGACATTCGAAACCCTGACCAGACGCAGTTCCCGATCTCAATGAGTTTCGTCGAGCAGTTCATGGGCGGATCTTATCCTGGGCGCGAGGCGACTTATGCTGCTGCGAGCCCTGTTTCGTATATTGAGGGATCCCATTGTCCGTTCCTTATCTTGCATGGCACTGAGGACGACGTTGTTCCGGTTTCGCAGTCCCGAATACTTGCCGACGCTCTTCGCGCGGGTGGGGGCATGACCGAACTCGTCGAACTCGAAGGGGAGGGGCACTCGTTCTCTCTCTACGCATGGGACGCGATCCGATCTAAGTCACTCGCGTTTTTGAGAGAGGTCCTATGACCGCGGATTTTCGAAGCGACACCATCACGAAACCGACGCCGGAAATGTACAAGGCTATGACCGAGGCTGAACTCGGCGACGATGTGCTTGGCGACGAGCCGACGGTGAGCCGACTCCAACAATTGGCCGCGAAAATGACAGGCAAAGAGGCCGCGCTTTTCGTCCCGAGTGGCACGATGGCCAACCAGATTGCGCTCGCCTGCCATACGAACGCGGGCGACAGCATCCTGGTCGAGGACGAGGCGCACATTTTGTACTACGAGTGCGCCGCACCAGCGGTGATCGCGCGCGTAGTGACGCGCTCGATGCGCGCGGTCGATGGAGTCGTTCCTCCTGAAGAGATCGAAAGGCGCGTGCTGCATAAGAGCGACCACACTCCGGGAACGACGCTTCTCTGTTTTGAGAACACCCACAATCGCCACGGAGGTTCGGTCACTGATGTCCCCCACCACAAGGAGTACCGCGCGATTGCGGATCGGCTAGGCGTGAGTATTCACCTTGTTGGCGCACGAGTGTTCAATGCTTCTGTCGCGCTGGGGGTGGACGTGCGGGAGATTACGTCTCAAGTGGACTCGGTGAGTTTTTGTTTGAGCAAAGGACTTTGTTCGCCTGTCGGTTCGCTTTTGTGCGGGACCCAAGAGTTCGTTACCAAAGCCCACCAGTGGCGCAAGCGTTTGGGGGGGGCGATGCGACA
>CAYYZP010000271.1:0-2595 GCA_964476165.1 uncultured Fimbriimonadaceae bacterium | reverse complement strand
TGAGGCGGGAGTGGAGAACGTCAAGTTCCTCAAGGGGAACATCGAGGACATCCCTTTGACTGATTCAAGCGTGGACGTGGTCATCAGCAACTGCGTCATTAACCTCGCGAGCGACAAGGGCGCGGTTCTGCGAGAGGCATTCCGGGTCTTGAAGCCAGGCGGGCGCTTCGCCGTCTCGGATGTGGTCGTCGAAGGCGAACTGCCGCAGGCTGTGAGGCGAGACATGGAGGCTTACGTCGGTTGCGTTTCCGGCGCTCTCGAGGTGGGGGAATACCTCCGGCTCCTCAAAGTTGCAGGCTTTATCGATGCCTCGATTGAGCCGACCAGAAAATATTTCCTGTCGGAAGTACCAAACATCGAACAATCGTTCCCATCCTTCGCCTCTTTGACCAATGAAGAAAAATCAAAAGTCGATGGAAAACTCACGGGCGCCTTCATCCGTGCGACGAAACCAGCATAGGTCCTTTCACATGCCTCAGCAGTTCGGAGTCCCGATTCCATCGGGGCGACACTGCTGAGGCTTCGCTCTCTGAGGTTTTGGAAACAGACGTCTACCGCAAGGCCCTAATCTTCAAGCACAGAACGAATCTTCTGCACACACCGACCCACATCCTTCTTGACCTCACACTCCCAAAACGTCAAAACCTGAAAGCCCATCCGACGCAACTCCCGATTGTTCCGACGATCCCGAGCAACGTTCCGCGAAAACTTCTCTGCCCAAAACTCAGAATTCGTCTTCGGATGCACGTTCCGCGTACATCGTGGGCACCTGTGCCAATAACACCCGTGCACAAAAACGACCAACGAAGCACGAGAAAAAACAATGTCCGGCGTTCCCGGCAACTTGCGCACGTTTTTCCGATAACCGCGCAGACTAGCACCATAAACAGCCGCGCTCAACAACCGCTCTGGCCCGGTCTCGACGCTCGTGTTCGACTGCATCGACCGCCGAACACTCTCCTTCACCACCCACGTCTCGCGGAGTTTGTTGATTCCGTATGGCTTAGGTTCCGGACTCATGCCGCAGTACCAATGTGCTGGCGTTGTCGATCCGGGGTCCATTCGACGTTCGTCTCCGCCATGGCCCAAGCAAGTGCGCCGACGAGTGAAACATATGCGAGTCCCATCTGTATCTTCTGATTGAACGTCGCTGGCTCGACGCCAGGCCCGTGTGCGATACCGTGACGGATCCCTTGCCACAATCGCGGCAATGACATGACGAGCAATATAAGGATCATCGGGTTGCGCAAAAACCCTGAGACGAACATCGCAACCAGCCCAACAAAGCCGATCAGCCAGAGATACGGCGAGACCGCGCCCGTGATCCAACCTCCGTCGAGAGGATAAACCGGCATCAGATTAAACAGGTTGATCATGAACGTGACATAAGCAAGACCGAGAAAGAGTTCGCTGCCCGTGGCGCTATAGATCATCCAACAGACGACCCCCCCCAGCGCGCCCGCAATCGGCCCGCCGATCCCCATCACCGCTTCGTTCCATGCGGACTTGCCTTCTTTTTTCTGGAGTATCAACGCTCCCATCCCCGGAATGAAGATCGGTGCCGACACAGGGATGCCCTGTTTCCAAGCGACATACACGTGCCCCATTTCGTGGATGAGGATCAACACGACGAAACCGAGAGCGAACCACCAGCCGAACGCCAGCGAATAGAACCACACGCTCACGAACATCGTGCCCATCGTCGTCGCGATCTTTCCGAGTTTGAGGAACTTGAGCGCGGGAACTATGAATGCAAGAATCGCCTTCCCTTTCGAAAAGAGGATCAAGAGCAGCGCCCCAATTCCTACAGCCGATTTCTTGACCACATCGGTGTGGCGTACTGGGGCCTGGTCTGAAAGCGGCGGCGGCTCTGGAGATTCGTTTGGATCCACGGCATCGGAGTCTACTCTGCGCCCTCGCACTAGAAAACATCGAGAAGCCGGACGATTTTTGAGACGGCCTCGAATCCGATGCGCTCAAGAATCGGCCGCGACATCTTTCTAGCGTGGGTGACCAAGACGGGCGTCCCTCTTTCGATTGCTTCTTGTGCGCGGGCGAAAACGAGTGCGCGATACGCGCCGCGACCCCGAAACTCGGGTGCAGTCGCCCCACCAAAGAGCAAAAGTCCGTGCGGCGTATAAGACGCGTACGCGGCGGCGGCAGGCTCGCCATCGACGAACGCAAGGAACGTCGAGCCGATTACGCCCTCATGCTCGAAGTCTTCCTGCGCCTGCTTTTCGTCCGTGGGCTCCTGTTGTCCAAACGCCTTGTTCTGGATGCCACGGGCGATGATCAACTCTTCCACACTCGCGACTCTCTTTGCGGTCACACCCGGTGGGGGCACGGCCTGGTGGAGGCAATGGAACACCATACCGGTTGCAAGCGGCTCGCCTGGATCGGGCAATATCCCAGACTCAGCGAGCCGCGAGACCAGGTCGGTGGGGGTACACGACTCGCCGAGTTCCCACTCCGCGCCTGCCCTCCCGCGCTCGCGCAACAACGCTCGTATTTCCCCCACCGCATCTCCAACCTCATCTGCCGAAAGCCGCACCCGCTGCACAGTCGCACTATGAGGATCGGTGCCGGTCGAGAAGA
>CAYYZP010000270.1:0-1733 GCA_964476165.1 uncultured Fimbriimonadaceae bacterium | reverse complement strand
TCGTCGATCTGAAACAGCGCGGGCTCTTGGACGAGACGCTCGTGGTTTGGCGGGGGGAGTTCGGCCGCACGATCTACTGCCAGGGCCCGCTGACGCGCGAGAACTACGGGCGCGACCATCATCCCAGGTGCTTCACCATGTGGATGGCGGGTGGGGGCGTCAAACCAGGAATCGTTTACGGCAAGACCGACGACTATTGCTACAACATCGTCGATAAGGACGGTACTCCGATCAATCCGAAGATGGATACGTTCACACCGGGCGCGGTCCACGTCCACGACCTCAACGCGACCATCATGCACCTGATGGGGATCGACCATCAGAAACTCGGATACCGCTATCAGGGGCGCGATTTCCATTTGACGGACGTGCATGGGCACGTGGTCCACGACATCATCAAGTGAGCAATCTAACGCAGGCTCGCGAAGAGGTTCCCTCCCCCTTGGGGGAGGGCTAGAGAGGGGGTTCGCTTGAGTTTTCACGACCACTTCTCTCACGACTCGCGCTCCTATCGGGCAGGTCGGCCCAGTTACCCCCCCGAACTGTTCGCATGGCTCGCATCGGTGTCCCCCACCCGAAAGAGGGCGTGGGACTGCGCGTGTGGAAACGGCCAGGCGTCGGTGCCGTTGGCGCTGTATTTCGACGAAGTCATCGCCACCGACGCGAGCGAAGCCCAGTTGCGCGAAGCGGTGGCCGCAAGAGGAGTCTCGTATCGTCTTGGGAAGGCGGAAGAGTCTGGGTTGGAGGACGGGTCAGTTGATCTGGTGACCGTCGCGCAGGCCGCGCACTGGTTCGACCACGAAGCGTTTCACAAAGAGGTGCGGCGAGTCTTGAAGCCCGGTGAAGTCATCGCGCTTTGGTCTTACGGGCTTCACTCTATCGACCCAGAAGTTGACCGCATCGTGCTCCATTTTTACAAAGATATCATCGGTCGCTACTGGCCGCCTGAGCGCGCGCACGTGGACAACGCCTATCGCGATCTTCCCTTCCCGTTTCCACGCATCGACACCCCCACCTTCGAGATGACGGCGGACTGGACGATCGACCAAATGCTCGCCTATCTCAACACATGGTCTTCGGTCAAGGAGTACCGAAAGGCAAACGGCTCTGATCCTCTCGACCAAATCGCGTCCGACCTCTCCTTTGCTTGGGGCGACGTCCCCCACCCCGTCACTTGGCCGCTGGCAGTTTTAGCGGGGCGACGCGACGGATGATGCCAACTTCCTTCACCCTTTCCTCCCCCTAGGCTCAGGGGGAGGCGAATCCGCAACAATACATATCTCCCCCACGCTTTCCTTCTCCATGGCTCTGTAAGTAGCGATAGTGCATCCCTTCTTGTTCCTCCGAGCGTCTCTAAAGATCAGAAACCCGGAAACGGAGGCGACGAGCGCGGTTGCGCAAATGCCGATACCAAGACCCCTGCCTACATTATCCAGTAGTCGCTCGCGCTCGATGCCCTGATATCCCATTTGCGCAAGCGTGTTTTTCCAAGGGAAACTCATAAACAAGTTCATTTGGATCGCGGTCAGGATGCATGCAACAACCAGGACAGTCAGTAGTGATGGTCTCTTGAGCATGTTCTCAACACATTATGGTCTGCCCCCCGAAAAGGAAGACGTTTGAAAAGTAGTCCTCTGGTTCAAACTAGAGGAATCAATGAAGAAGTCAAAATACAGTGAGGAGCAGATCGTAAGGATCTTGCAAGAGGCCGCCTCTGGCCAGAAGACGCAGGC
>CAYYZP010000269.1:0-3889 GCA_964476165.1 uncultured Fimbriimonadaceae bacterium | reverse complement strand
ACCTCGCCGAAGGCTGGCGGTTCGCGTGGGCGGTCGAGGGTTTTTATGACGGCGAGGCGGAGACCTTGGCTCTGAAGAGCGCTGCTGGCAAGCGCGACGCGCGCATGATCCTCTCGATCGGCGACGATTATCAGGCGGTCGATGTGACGATTTCGACGAAGGAAGGCGACAAAAAGTACAGCGGCCACGACGTCCGCGCGACTGTTTATTTGGACGAAGACGAGACGCCGAAGGGCAAAGGCGGTGGGGGGAAATTGTAATCAGTTTTCAGTCGTTAGTATTCAGTTGAATATCTTTTCTACTGCCAACTGCGAACTGAAAACTGCCCACTAGAGCGCGCGGAGTTCCACTTTGGGCCACTCGATTTCGATTCCTTGCGACACAAGCAAGATTTGAAAGTGCATGAGCGCGACTGGGTTAGAAGAAATTTGTTGTGGCTCCATTCCCTCGCGCAGACAAAACGCCGCGAGGAGACCGGCAGATTCGCCGATGTTCCACTCGACCGGGTGCAGACGGTAGCAGCCGTTGGTGATGTGGGTCGTGCCGATGTTCTTGCACGCCGGGAGCAGGTTTCTCATACGCACGGGCACGAGCGAGCCCAGCGGTATTTGGAACGGCAGCGACGACGTATCTATCGTGCCGCGCCCGTTCGTGCTCGGGTGGAGGTCGATCCTATACGCTCCCACCCCTACCGAGTCCCCCACCTCAGGTGCACGGTCACGGCCGGTGTTGGTGTACGCGGCGACGTCCTGTTCGCGCACGGTGTGCATGGCGCGCATGCGACGGCTCTCTCGAATATAGGGTGCCTTCGCCAATCCATCCTCTGTCCCTGTGAGATCGGGACGCAGCCGCAGGCCCGGATATCCCGCTTCGGTCTGGAGCCAATAAAGCATGCTCAGAGTCAGTTCACGCGCGTCTTGCAAGCGTGATTTTGCGACCTCTTCCGGTACGTCTAGCACTGTCCCAACGTAATAGTCGTTCATCGGCCAGTTCATCACGGTCGCGGGCTCGCGCTGATCGAGGCACACGCGTGGATCGACGATCTGACGGTAGGAGAACATGTTGAACCAATCGGTATCGTCCTTCCCGAAAAGCGGAAAGTCGATCACGTCCCCCCTCTGCACATGCAGCATTTTAAAACTCAGAAGTTCGCACGGCCAGTTCGACGGTTTGTAAGAACGCCAAAAATCATATTGTGCGGGCTTTTCAATCGTATGATCCCCCCCTTCGTCATAGCCGAGCACGGCGCACCATGTCAGACCTTGGACGTTGTCGTCCTCGTGCGGATCGTCGAGCGCATTCGGCTCACCGGTCTCGCTCTTGCCCTCGGCCCCCACCACGTACTCTGTCCCCGAAAGCGGCAAGAGTTCTCCCGTCTCGGTCGCATCGAGTACGAACTTCGGGCGAATGAGGGCTCTTTGTCCACTTCGCACGTCCAACAACTCGACCGCAATGACCAGATCGCCATCAGTTTCAACCGAAAGAGGCACATGATGGAGCAGAACACGAAGTTTCGAGTGTGCCACCATCTCTTGAAGCACCACGTGACCGATCGCAGGCTCGAAGCACAGGCGACTGACCCATCCCCCCCCTGGATTGAACTCTGAGTCTACCAAGGAGAGCCGACGATGGTCTCGATAATGCTTGCGGACGCCGTCACGAAACGCCCGATACCGCCGCGTACACCCAAACTCTTCGATCCACGGGTGCTCGTCGGGCGGGACGCACTGCGACGTAAGTTGTCCCCCCACCCAGTCGGTCGGCTCGGTCATCACGACGCTCAACCCTACTGAGCAAGCCGCCATCGCCGCCGCGCAACCGCCGGTGCCCCCACCCACGATCAACAAGTCGCAGTCTGTCACTGTTCGCGCACCGAATCCGGGAAGTCCCGGTAGAGCGCGGCCCGATAGTCGGTCACTTTGCTATAGACGGCCTGGTGCAACTTCTCCACGTCACCTGAGCGCTTCGCCGCGACAAAAAACGCCTCGTCCATCAGGGCCAGCGATTCGAATTCAAGGGAAAGGCTGAACTCCCCAAGTCCGTCTGGCCCAAAGCCAAACTTGCGACGCCGAATGCGGTATCTGGCCATCTGACCGCTTTTGACGAACGGATCGAGCCACGCTCGCACGCACTTAATGAACTCCAAATCGCTCGTCCCCGGCACGAGGTTCACCCAAATATCGTAATAGTTCATATGAGACCGTCGCGGAAAGCGTACCATTGGACAATGCGCAAGCACGGGCCGCTCGTTGTTGCCTTGGCCAGTCTCGCGTCGATGTGCTCGGCGGAAGACGCAGGGCTGTTGCTCGGCGTGCGCGAGAAGGACGGCCGCCTCTCGACCGTCTGGGTGACGCGTCGCGGCGTCGCGACAATCGCGAGAAAACTACAAGGCGCTATCTGGTACTGGCGCGCGGAAGGTATGTGGCGGTTCGAGGAAAGCGGAGACTCTGTTGTTATGAGCAGTCCTGGCGACGAGGTGAATGTGTTGCACAGTGAACTTCCAACGAAGCACAACCTCATTCATCTCTTCGAAGGGACAGTTGGACTTCGCGAGGAGAAGGGGAATCTCTATAACTTTGACATGTCGCAACCGCAAATTCGACTCTCAATGAGTGACTTGCTGACTCGTGCACGGGTCGGTCCTCTTGGTCTCGCCGGAGCCCTCTCAGAAGAAGGTCACACGTGGACCATGACGCGCAAAGAAGGAGAATGGTGGTTTGGTTCGTGGCTCAACCCAAGTGATCCGAATTCGCCGATACATTTTAGATTCAAGTCTCGCATTCCAAGCAGTTCGGCAAGTCAAAGCGAATTGCAGTGGAGCGAAGTGATAATTGTTTATCCTGAAGCAGTCGACTTCGCCACGAACAGCAAAACGGACATCGCAGTCGTCGTAACAAAGGAAGGCGTGTTCGTCCACCGGACAGACGGAGCGAGCCTTGCTAACTGCGTCCATCGCACCACCATGGATGTCGCAGAAGTGCTCTCTGTGCAGTGGATCGGGGCCAAATACCTCGATAAAGTGCAACGCGCACTTGTCAGGAAGTAGCCCACGCCAAATTAGCGCGGCGGGTACCCTTTGCCGACTGCATGAACGTCCGCGAACTGCGCCAGAAATACATCGCGTTCTTCAAGGCGAAGGGCCACGAGGAGTTCCCCTCGGGGAGCCTGGTGCCCTATGACGTGACCGGGCGGCTCGACGAGTCGCTGCTCTTCAACGGCGCGGGGATGGTGCAGTTCAAGCCGTATTTTCGCGGCGTGGCCAATCCCCAGGGCAAGCGCCTCATCACGGCGCAAAAGTGCCTGCGGACGGGCGACATCGAGAGCGTGGGGAATCCCAACCACCTCACTTTTTTCGAGATGCTGGGCAACTTCTCGTTCGGCGATTATTTTAAGAAAGAGGCGATCGCATATTCGTGGGAGTTTTTGACTTCGAAAGAGTGGCTCGCGCTCGACCCCCACCGACTTTCGTTCACGGTGTTCGAGGACGATGACGAGGTTTTTGATCTATGGTCAGGGCACTTGCGTTCGGTGGGGGTAGACCCCGCGTCACGAATTTTTCGTCTCGGTGAGGCAACGAACTATTGGCCCGCAGGTGCGTTTTCTTCCGGACCTCCTGGGCCGTGCGGCCCGAACTCGGAGATGTTTTACTGGACTTCTGCCGCACCCCCACCCAAAGGCAAGTACACGGCAGACGAATATCTGCGCGACGAAAAGGCAGGCAATTGGCTCGAGATTTGGAACGACGTTTTCATCCAGTTCGAGTGGCAGGGCGCGCTGCGCGATCCTGCGCGGCCCGACAAGGGATATGAGAAGTCCGGGATGCCCCCCCTCCCGTTCCAATCGGTGGACACGGGCATGGGCCTCGAGCGCACGGCGGCGGTCCTAGGGG
>CAYYZP010000268.1:0-2954 GCA_964476165.1 uncultured Fimbriimonadaceae bacterium | reverse complement strand
GGAATCGTCAAAGGGGTTGGTTCCGATCTTCTGTGACTTTATCGGCCCGATATGGATTCCGGGAGCCTGTATCGCCGACCGGGCCAAGGTGGCACAACCAAATTCGAGGTGCATTAGGCTGACTTTCGGGCCGATTCGTGCCTAGAATGGTCATAATACGGAACGGGCAAGGAAGCCTCGGCGTAGGCACATTTGGGCCAAAGAACTTAGGAGAACTTATTGAACAAAAGTGCACGCGGACTTTTCATATCCCTGATCGTCGTATTGGGCGTCCTTTTCCTGCTTAATTCGCTGGGAACGGGCTCATCGATGGGCAGCGTCCTCGGCACCAAGACCGAGCCCTTGGACATTAGCACTCTGAAGCAGCAGGTCGTTGAAGGGAACGTCAAGAGGGCCGTCTGGCAGGGCGAGATGATTACGGGAGAACTGAGGAACGGGACCAAGTTCCAGGCCCGCGTCTATGACAAGAACTCGAACGCGGCGTCCGAACTCATCAAGTTCTTCGACGAGAACAAAGTCGCCTATTCAATCGAGGGCCCATCGTTTGGCCAGCAGGCGATGCCGATTATTGGTGCGTTGCTGCTCCCCGTTCTGCTCGTGGTCGCCTTCTATTTCTTCTTCATCAAACCGGCCCAACAGGGCGGCAGCCAGGCGATGAACTTTGGCAGGTCGCGGGCCCGGCGAGTCGGCGAGCAAAACCCGAAGGTCACGTTTGACGACGTGGCAGGGATCGACGAAGCGACGGAAGAACTGAGCGAGATCGTCGACTTCCTTAAGAACACGAAAAAGTACGTCGCACTTGGCGCGAAGATTCCGAAGGGCATTTTGCTCACGGGCGCACCCGGTGTTGGAAAAACACACTTGGCGCGCGCAATTGCGGGCGAGGCCGGTGTTCCGTTCTTTCACATCAGCGGTTCGGACTTCGTCGAGATGTTCGTCGGTGTCGGCGCGGCACGTGTCAGAGATTTGTTTGAGACTGCGAAGGCACATAGGCCGTGCTTGATCTTCGTTGACGAGATCGACGCGGTCGGTCGCCAGCGCGGCGCTGGCCTGGGTGGGGGACACGACGAAAGGGAGCAGACGCTTAACCAATTGTTGGTTGAGATGGACGGTTTTGACGCCAATACAGGCGTCATCATGATCGCGGCTACGAACAGGCCCGACGTTTTGGATCCGGCATTGTTGAGGCCGGGACGGTTCGACCGAAGGATCGTCGTCGACAGCCCGGACTGCAAGGGTCGTGAAGCGATTCTTCGCATCCACTCCAAGGGCAAGCCCCTGGCAGACGATGTCGAACTAGGGACGATCGCCAAGAGGACGCCTGGGTTCACGGGCGCAGACCTGGCGAACAGTCTTAATGAATCGGCGCTGTTGGCTGCGCGGCGCAACCACACGCTCATTCAAATGGCCGACATCGAGGAGGCGCTCGATCGTGTGATGGCTGGCCCCGAGAGAAAGAGCCGCATCCTCGACTCAGACGAAAGAAAAGTTCTTGCATACCACGAAGCGGGACATGCGATCATCGGTGAAATGCTCGAGTACTGCGACCCGGTCCATAAGGTGACGATTTTACCGCGAGGCATGTCGCTTGGATCGACGTGGTCGTTGCCAGAAAAGGAGACGTTCATCCAGAGCGAACAAGAACTGCTCGACGACATCGCGATGTCTTTGGGTGGAAGGGTCGCAGAAGAGGTCGTCTACAACACGGTTTGGACTGGTTCCTCCAGCGATCTTCAGCGCGTAACGCGAATTGCTCGTGCGATGGTGTGCGAATTTGGGATGAGCGAGCGACTTGGCGCAGTGCAACTTGGCAACAGGAGCCGCAGTCCGTTCTTGGGCCGCGACTATTATGCCGAAGACCGCGATTATTCGGAAGAAGTCGCACAGATCATCGACGAAGAGATCCGTAGGATCGTTGAGACCAGCCACAAGCGGGCCAAGGATCTTTTGGAATCGCACCGCGAAGTGTTGGACGCCCTGGTCGTCGCCCTTCTCGACCGCGAGACGCTGGAACGTGAGGACTTCCTATTAGTCCTCCAAGGCAAGGAACTGCCCGCAAAAAGGGACAGCGCGTTGACCGTACAGGCGCCCCCCGTCGAGCAGGACAAGAAGCATGCTGAGTCCCAAAGCGGGCTCAAGGCAGGCAAACTTGAACCTGGCCCGGCTTCAGGCTAGCATCGACTTAGGGCGGGGATTCCGGTATGATAGGGGGGTTGGACAGCCCTCCAATGAATGCACAGCAACTCTACGACCAAGGCTTCGACCTGCGTTGTAGCGGTAACTACCGGGAAGCGAAACAGGCTTTTCAACAGGTTCTTCGTCAAGAGCCTGACCACGCTGACGCGCAATGGCAGTTGGGCCTCATCGTTGGGTTCGAAGGAAACTTTGAAGAATCAAGCAAGGTCCTTGCAGAATTAGTGCAAAGAAATCCCAACCATACTGGCGCGCGCTACGACTTGGCGATGACGCTGACCATGTTGGGCCAGGACGTCGAGGCTTGCGCCCATTTCCGCGAGGTTCTTCGTCAAGACCCCGAACACGAGAAGGCCCTTCAACAGATCATCTTTTGTCCATAGGAGATACGGCGGCAAATGGAATTCATCAGAACTCGTTTGCTGATCCTGCTCATATTCATCGTTCCCATCTTGGTGCTGTGGCGCGCAGAGGTGTTGGGCGAAGCGATCGGTCCATTCGATGACATCAGTGCGATGATGGCCGGCCATGCAACGCCGCGCGCATTTGACGTGTTGCAGGCGGACGCGGTCTTGCAGTTCTATGGGTGGCGCGACCTGGTGTTCGAGTCATGGGGGCGGTACGAGGCACCGCTGTGGAACCATTATCAACTTGGCGGCACGCCGCTTTTGGCCAACTCGCAGTCCGGCGCGTTCTATCCGCTCCATATGCTTATGGGGGTGCTCCATGTGCCGACCGCGCTTGCCATCACGCTCCTGGCG
>CAYYZP010000267.1:0-3107 GCA_964476165.1 uncultured Fimbriimonadaceae bacterium | reverse complement strand
ACCCCGTGACGGGTGACCCCCCCCAAGTCTATTGGACGTATCCGTCTGAAGACCCGGCGACCGACCCGAACGCAGTCCTGAGCGAAGACGGCAAGGACAACATCGCAGAAAAGCCCGTTGGCTTTAACTTGAGTTCGGCCCTAGTGCAGAACATCACTGGCGATGACACGCTCTTCATCGGCACGATGAACGGTCGAGTTTACAGCATCGATATGACCGGGCGCGGAGACGGCACAACGACGAGAAAGTGGACCTACCCCGACGACTATAACCCGACGACCCCCACCCTGCAGTCCGCGCCCTCCTCGTTAGGAGAAATCGCGGGCACGGTGTCCTATGGGACCGGCGCAGGCGGTCCGACCGTCTACGTTCCGACGTTCCAAGGCAGACTGATCGCGCTCGACGCGGTCGGCAATCCAGTGACTAAAACGACGACCCAGCGATGGCAATATCCTTTGGCCGCGGCGCTTCCCGTCGGCGAAATCTACATGGCCCCCACCGTCGCGTTCGGAAACGTCTACTTCGGTGCTGGCGTTCCGCTGAGCCCATTGAGCGGTGGCTTCTACGCCATTAGCGAAGCGACCGGCGCTCTTGTGTGGCAGTCGCTCGGCACAGGCTCCGGAAACTTCATTAAGTTCTTCGAGTCAAGTCCTGTCGCGATTCCTGCAGCGTTTACAGCGGCAAGCGGTGGTCCGTTCGCGGGCATCGATGCGATGGTATTTATGGACACGAACGGCCGAGTCGTCTCGCTCAATGCAATCACTGGCGCGTTCCAATGGGAAACCAATGAACTCGGCCTGAGCACAATCACTTCGCCTGCGTTCACGTACCAAACTGTGTACAACAATCTTGGCGTTCTCCAAAACGACACACCGGTCGTTGTTTTCACGACTTGGAACAACCGGATCGTCTCACTGCTCGCAGACGGTAGTGTCAATGCGGCTTTAAGAAGGCAAGTCTGGGGCTATACCATGGAAGGCGATGACCAAGTGTCCTCGCCCGCCGTTGGTGGCAAGGCCGCTTTTGAGACACACTCCTGGATGTACGCGGGCGACAGCAACGGTACTTTTTTCGCCTTTAACCACGATCCCGGCCTGCCCGACAATGGACAAGAAATCAGCAACGGCGATCTGCCGGGTGGCGAAGAGATCGTCGACAACGATCCGGGTGGGGGAGACCTCAACGGAATCATCAATCCTGGCTCTGTCTTCTTGATCGTCCCCGACGCGTATGACGACCTTCTTGAAAAACAGGAGGCCGGAACGCTCACGTACGTCGACTTGACCAACGCAGGCACGACCATGGCCGCCACGCGAAGGCACTTCGAGTTCGGCGAGACCCTCTACTTGCTGATGTACGACATGCCAGAACTCGGAGGAGCACTCGCCAACTATTTCATCGAGTTCCAAATGACGAACAGCCTTTCTTCCTCCCGCGTCAGGCAGATCCAGACAAGGCTCATTCCTGCGGGCGCCCCCCCCGCTGGGAGCGAGCGGTACGTCATTGCTGCGCTCCCGATCCTCGCAACAGGAAGCGCGAGCGTCATGCCTGGCACGACGGCTCTCCAAATCAGGGCGATTGCGCCGGGACAGCGCTCACTTAGGTCCGCGCCCTATGTAATCAATTACGTCACCGCGAACCCGCTCGCCATCGCGTTCGAAGACGAGACCGGTGCGATCGTCTCCAGCATCGCTGCTTTTGACGACCCGTCCCAGCCCGCGATCCCGCAATGGTGGGACGCTACTAATCCGTTGGCGATCACCAATGGAAGCCCAGGCACGGACCAGGGAATCGGTATCGAACCCGAAACGTCGATTCGCCCTGCCCTCAAGGCTCCTCTCGGGGACAAAGTCGGCCATGGCACATTGGGCGTGAGTCGCGCGCTCGTCTACGACCGTAGCCTGCTCACATTAATTTATGGATCGAACCGTGGGGTGCAGGGCGTCCGCATTGCGCCGAGCGACGTCGCTTGGAACGTCGACGGTGGCAACCCGACCGGCGGCGTCGTCAAACCTCTCACCGATAACATCGGCATGACTTATCCGGGCCATGAAGATTATCCAACGCTCATCCCCAACATTAGCCTGGATTATCCAGACGTTAACCGAGACCGGTTTTCGGCCACGAAGAGCACGTTCGGGTTTGCAGAAAATCCGATCATAGCAAGCGTAGGAATCAACCCGCCGCTGATAGACCCCGCTGATATGATTCTTTACAAGGCGGCTGATCCAACAACCGGATACGACTCGCAATTGAAGCGGACGAAGGTAAGTACCATATTCGATCTGGGCATCAATGTTCCGCGCTACCAGCCGCCGAGCAACCTCGGTTACTATGGGTCGCAGATCATCTATATTACGGGCGACGTCCCGGGCTTCAGCGCGACGCGACAGGCGTATAGGAACTTCGGCACCGACCTCGACGTCGCCAGCGATGAGCGACTCACAGTCGATACCCCCACCGTAGACCTAGGCTCGCTCCCAGCGGGTGGGGGATTCAACGGCGGTGTGGGGTTCGGCCCGCTCCAACCTTGGGACCCCGCGACTCTGTTCACTCCGTGGAGCCCGACCTATGGGACAGGCGACATGAAGATGTTCGATGCGTTCCGCGTCCTCAACGAAGGCAACGTCAACCTATTGAACGTGCGCATCGCCAAAGAGTACGACGTTTACACTGCACTGTTGACGCGGCTCTTTAGACCGATCGAACTGTTTGCGCCAGGGCTGCACGAACTCGCGTGGCTCGACGCCTCGCTCCACCTCTACTCCAACCTCGACCCCAGGTTCTCGGGAACTATTGGTACCGATCCTGAGGCCCGCAACATCCTGCAAAAAGCGAGGCCGAACGACGTCGCCCCCACCCAACTGAGCGTCAACCCGCGCAGCAGGCCAAACCCGTATATGCGAAACTCGGGCAACTTCCTTCTCGACACGACGCTTGTGCCGCCTGGCGATCCAAAGATCGGCGTGACGGTTCCCATCGGCACTCCCGCCGGTGACTATATTCGTCGCATCTACGCCATCGAGGACGGGCTTGCCACAAACAGGCGTCCCGATCTGCCGTCGCTCGCCGAAGACGAGTCTTATACCAACCCTGGTCTGAACCTC
>CAYYZP010000266.1:0-4669 GCA_964476165.1 uncultured Fimbriimonadaceae bacterium | reverse complement strand
ACCCCGATCGCGCCGCATCCGGGCCCCCCCCCACCGTGCGGCGTACTAAACGTCTTGTGCAAATTAAGGTGCATGCAGTCGAAACCGTGGTCGGCGGGCCGCGTCGTGCCCACCATTGCGTTCATGTTCGCTCCGTCGCAGAACACCTGTGCCCCGACAGCATGGACCAACCTGCAAATCTCAACGATCTGGGTCTCGAATAGCCCCAGCGTCGAAGGGTTGGTGACCATAAAGGCTGCGATCGAACCGTTGAGCGCCTCATTCAGAGCAACGAGGTCGCAATCGCCATGCGCCGTTGTGGGAATGGACTTGACGTCATACCCACACCGCGCCGCGCTCGCGGGGTTTGTGCCGTGCGCAGAGTCGGGCACGAGCACCGTATGCCGTTCCCCCCCCTGGCCCTTGCTCTTGTGATACGCCTTGATAATCTGCAGACAGGTCAGTTCGCCGTGCGCGCCCGCAACGGGTTGGATTGTGATCTCGTCGAATCCCGTGATCTCCTTAAGAAAACCGTACACACCTAGCAAAACCTCAAACGCGCCTTGCGCCGTCTGCTCCGGCTGCATCGGATGGAGGAATGCAAATCCAGGCAGCGCCGCCGTCTTCTCGTTAATCCGTGGGTTGTACTTCATGGTGCACGAGCCCAGCGGATAAAAGCCTGTGTCAATGCCGTAGTTGATATGGCTGAGGTTTGTAAAGTGCCGTATGAGGTCGAGTTCGGCGATCTCCGGAAAATTGAGTTCTACCCTCATCGGTCCAATCGCCGCATTCAGATCGGCCTGAGGGGTCGTGGCTTTAGGAAGGCTACAGCCGACCCGGCCCGGAACTGACTTTTCGAAGAGCGATTTGGGTTCGGGGACCGACTTTCGGATCACGGCGACGAGTATACAAGTGGGGACAAAGTGGCGCGGCCCCTTTGGACCTCCAAAAGCCAGCAACCCAAGACTTGCTTTTTGCAGTCGAAATACAATACATTAGTGGCTTCATGGCGCCCATCGGCGTCCTGAAAGTGTCTTGGAGCGAAATATGAACAAAAAAGTAATCATGGGCAGCGTAGCCCTATTCGGCGTAACAGGCGCAAGCCTCGTTTTGACAAGTTGCGGAGGGAACGTCGCGGACCAAGGGTCCTTAGCGCCTCTCGCGGAGAGATCGGGTGAAATCGACGGCAGACTTTGCGCCACCCCGAACCCGAGCGCCGAACTTGCGCTACGAATTGAAAAGGACTTTAGTGACCGATCTGTCGGTGCAACAAGGGCCCCAGTCGGCCCTGTGACGGTTTATTTCCACATTATTACCAACGGTGCGACCGGGGCCGTCTCGTCAGGGACCGTCAATAGCCAGATCTCCGTCCTCAATGACGCCTACAACGGTGGCGCCGTCGGCGGAGCGAACACAGGCTTCTCCTTTGTCCTGGGGGGCACGAACACGACGAACAACGCGACATGGTTCAACGCCACTCCCGGCTCTGCCGCTGAAACAGCGATGAAGAACGCCCTCCACCAAGGAGGATCGACCTCGCTCAACGTCTACTCAACCAGTGGTGGCGGCTACCTTGGTTGGGCAACGTTCCCGTGGAACTATGCCGGCGCTCCACTCCTGGACGGGGTAGTCATCGACTATCGGTCTCTCCCGGGTGGCTCTTATGGCAGCCAATATGGACTTGGCGACACCGCCGTCCATGAGGCAGGCCACTGGGTGGGCTTGTACCACACGTTCCAAGGAGGCTGTAACGGCAACGGAGACTTCGTCACCGACACGCCTGCCGAGCGCTCGGCCGCCTTCGGTTGCCCGACAGGACGAGATACGTGCAAGAACAAAGCGGGCCTTGACCCGATCTTGAACTACATGGACTACACCGACGACTCGTGCATGTACTTGTTCTCAGCCGGACAGTCCACGCGCATGGCCGCCATGCACAACACCTATCGATAAGAATCGTTAGGTGGCCGGTCTGGCTCTTCGGAGCAGATCGGGTACCAGTGCAAGAGCCGTCCCGCTAAAGCGGGACGGCTCTTGTCTTTGTCCAGAGATCGCCAGCAACTTTGCTGGCTCTTTTCTAAAACTTGCTTTTTCCGGGCTTTTGTAATATAGTAGTGGTGAAGGGCACACGAATCCGTGCCTTGGAGTCGAATATGGCGAACAAATTTATCGTCGCAAGCCTTTCCGGAGTCGGAGTGGCGAGCGCAATCATCGTTTCAGTCAGTTGCGGCGGCGCGACTGCAGACCAGGGCGCTTTGGCGGTCAGGAGCGGACAAACAGTCCAGGCCGAGGGCCGGCTTTGCGGAACCCCGACACCCAACCCAATGTTGCAACTCCGGATTGAGTCGGACCTGGCCGCAAAACTAGCCGCGCTTCAACCAGGCGTCGAAGTGACGGGCGGCACAATCAACGTCTATTGGCACGTTATCAACAACGGCACTTCGTTATCGCAAGGCAACATCCCTGATTCTCAGATCGCGGCACAGATCGCCGTCCTCGATGCCGCGTTCAGTTCGTGGGGTTGGAGTTTCAACCTTGTGAGCACCGACCGAACGACGAACTCGACCTGGTACACCGCGACGAATGGCACAAGCGCGGAGACCGCGATGAAATCAGCGCTTCGACAAGGCACTGCAGACGACCTGAACATCTACACGAACAACATGGGTGGGGGACTCCTCGGATGGGCGACGTTCCCTTCGAGCTACGCCCGCAACCCATCGAATGACGGCGTCGTCATCCTCTTCAGTTCCGTTCCTCTAGGTACAGCCGCTCCCTACAACGAGGGCGACACGTGTACTCACGAAGTTGGGCATTGGATGGGCCTCTACCACACGTTCCAAGGCGGTTGCACCAAGAACAACGACTACGTTTCAGACACTCCGGCAGAGAAATCTCCAGCGTTCGATTGCCCAGTAGGTCGAGATTCATGCACAAAGGGTCCGGCCGCCACTGGATTGGATCCGATCGAGAACTTCATGGACTATACCGATGATTCCTGCATGGATCGGTTCACGTCCGGTCAGGACAACCGCATGGACAGCATGTTCACGGCGTATCGGTTCGGCCTGTAGTTCGAACCACGAAAGGCAGACGCCCCACCAGTCAAAACTTGGTGGGGCGTCTCAATTTATTGCCGAAGTTACCGCCGTTGCCCGCGTTGCCGCGAACATCGTTTATCATCGTGATGCATGGCAAGAAAATCGTTACCTGGAACCTCTTGGTTATGCGCGCCAGTATCTAGAAGCATGGGACTCATCATCACGCTCGTCATCGGTGCCTTGGTCGTTCCACTCGACAAAGGTTCAGTCACTTTCCCTGTGAAACTCGAAAAATCAGGGTTTCAGAACGGGATCTGGGACGTCGGATCGGCCCATGTATCAGGTCAGCCGAGCGAGGAGGCGTTCCGCGCCCTCGCCGTCGAAGGGATCAAAAACGTTGTCTGTATCCGTGGCACGAGTGAAATGATCGATCGGACGCAAGTGCCGTTCGATGAGGCCGCATTGCTCAAAGAACTGGGGATCACCTATCACCACTTCCCTATGGGCACCGACGAAGAGTACAACCCGACGGTCGTGTCGCGGTTTGCCGAGGTGGTGGCAAAGGCAGATGGGAAAATACTGCTCCATTGCACAGTCGCATGGCGCGCGAGTTATGTCTGGGCCGCGTATCTGCACATCAACAGAGGTCTCACGCTCGACGAGGCAATTGCACACGGGACTGTCTGAACATGACTGCGAACCGTGTGGGTATGGCGCTTGGTGTGGACTTCACTTACAAGGAATCTCCGGCGGCGGAAGGCTCGCGCGCACCACGGGTGGGGGTTATATCCGAGGGCCAATCTTCGCGCAAGTTGCATGAGCCGCAAGTCGTCTTTGCGCCGAGCGAAGAGGACTTCAATGCGTTTGCTTTGTGGGACATGGGCGACGTGTTCAACTCGTCTCAACCCGACGAGGCGAAGTTGCGCGATCTCATGGCGAAGGGCGTCAAGACTGTGATCAATATTCGAACTGATGAAGAGATGAAGTCGATTACGGCTAAGGGGTTTGACGAAGAGGCAGTAGCAAAGGAACTTGGATTGACATACATCAAGGTTCCAATCCAAACACTGGAAGATTTCAACCCAGCAAACCTTGAAAAACTCGCAAAGGCGATTAATGGTGCTGAAGGCCGCGTATTGCTGCACTGCAACACCGCAACGCGCACGAGCTACCTTTGGGCCGCATACTTGGTGCGCTATCAGGGCGTGCCCCTGAACGAAGCGATGAAGCACGCAGGAGTCATGCGGTTTTCGGACATCATGACAAAAGTGCTCGGAACGGACATCGTCTACGACATCAAGCCCGGCTCCAAACTCCCCCTCTGCGGCGGTTGGGGACAGTAGTACGAGGGGTGCGTCGGGTGGCCCGGTCTGGCTCTCCGGAGCAGACCGGGATCCGGAACCTGACTATTGCGCCACGATCTATTCTTCTTCCCAATGAAAGCGATGAAGAACCCGGTGGATGAACGGCGTGATCATCAGCACCGCGATCCCGATAAACGCCAAGCCTGAAAACAGCGCGTAGAACGACGCAAACAATTTTGCACCATTGGCCTGCAACGGATCGACCTGGCCCATCCCACCCAAGATCATCGAGGCGTTGAGCAGCGCATCGATCCATTCGAGCCCGCCAAAGAAGTGGTAACCGAG
>CAYYZP010000265.1:0-4336 GCA_964476165.1 uncultured Fimbriimonadaceae bacterium | reverse complement strand
GCGGGATCGGCGGGTAGCGGCGGCACCGGCTGGCATCGAAGGGGTGGCTCCACTCTTTAGAGTGGTGTTTGCGCGTTGCTCGTGCCACGGACAGGCCCTCCGGGGTTTGTTCCGTGCGATGTGGCCGCCGGATCCATGCCTGACCAGTACAGCGGCGGCACGACCACACTGCTGAGGCTTCGCCAAATTATTGGCATCCCGCCTGCAATTGTGGTGCGGACCTCCAGGTCTGCACTCTTCGTCGGACTGAATGTCCGACGACCGAGGTGCGGGCTGAACGCCCGCGCTCCTTTTCGCCGCCGCTACCCGCCGATTCCGCCGATCCCGCCGCTCCCTCCGGTATCCTCATTACATGGCAAACACCATTTCCAAATTTATGTCAGACGACGTGCGCGGAAGCGGACGACTTCTGTCTTATAGTCTCGAATCGACCAAGTGCGACCTGAACTGACCAAGTGCGACCTGAACTGGAAGCCGAGCCTTAAGGATGCCGGACGGTCCATGCTCGAGCAGGCTGAGGAAGTCGCGTCGGTCAATCATGGCATTGCGAACAACCTGCGCGGTGCAGCGCCCAAAAAGAGCGAGGGACCGATCATTACTGACCCCAAGAACGCCGCTGCGGCAGTGATGGCGAGCGCGAACGACCTGGCTGACGCGCTTGCTGGAATGCAAGATTCAGAACTCGAGCGAATCATTGAACTTCCGTTCGGCAAGTTTCCGGCAAAGCAAGCCGCTGGAATCGCCAATGCGAACATGCTCTACCACTGGGGCCAAGTCAACTACATTGAGATACTCGATGGCGACAAGGAGTTCCGCATCCCGCCAGAGTTCATGAACAACTAGAAATCAATCGCGGGGCGTCCCGTTTAGGACGCCCCACTTCTTTTCTCAGGAGCCCGTTGGAGGTGAGTCCTGAAACTTGAACGGTTTGCCGAGCATGGCCTCCCACTTCTTGGTCTGCTCTGCTGTAAGGACCTTGAGCATATCTTTGCTGTAGCCTTCGCGCAGTTTGCGCATTTCGGCCATCATTTCCTCTCTCTCGACCCCGCTCTGTCGCAGGTCGCCCATGTCCTCGCGCATACTTTCGTTGAGTGTTGTGATCTTTGACTTTTGCTCGTCCGTCATTTCGAGCGCCTTCTGCACGTCCTCTCGACTGAGGGCATTTCCGCCCGCCTGTTGCAGGCCGAGTTCTTGATAGCGCCTGAATTGCGTCTCGTTAAGGACGGCTTTGACTTTGGCTTCCATTTCGGCCATTCGTTGACCGCCGCCGCCGTTGCCACCCCCACCGCCGCCTCTACCGCCGCCGTTTTGCGCGCGCATGTCCTCAATGATCTTTTGCAGGGCCGTCTTTTGGTCGGCTGTAAGTTTGAGTTCTGCCGAAACGTCGTCTCGGACCGCCATCGAAGGGCCGCCCATGCGGAAACCGCCCCGTCCGCCTTGCGCGGAAACAAGGCTGGATGCGACCACCAGAGTCGCGAAAACTGTGAGAAATCTTTTCATCGTCGTGCCTCAATCCCCTCAATTTCTGCGGGGCTGATGGCATTATAGACGGCTGGACAGAAAAGTTGTTCAGTCAGAGTCACTGGGTCATGAATCATGCCTCAAGATGTGTGCCATGGTTGTTCGTCAGGACGCATTGGGAACAGTACCGTTCATAACCACACGTCCTGGCGGACAGCCGTGGAGCCGTGAGTGGAGCAACTACCAGTGCGCCTCGGGCGACTTCTTGACCGGAAGAACTAGCCGAACGGCGTAATTGACCGCCACGATCGCGCCGAACACGAGCACGATCGACGCGCCCGTTGGCCAGCCCCCTAGATCCACGTCCGCGACCATCGAAACGTACAGCCCAACCAGCGAGCCGACAAAACTGAGCGGCAGTGCGATCCAGAGCGCCTTGGAAAACTTGTCTGCCCACGTCCATGCCACGACAGACGGCATGACGAGCCAGGAAAAAACCACCAGAACGCCAGCGATCTGCACCGACGACGCGACCATGATTGCGATGAGCGCATAGAACAGAAAATCCAACGCTGTCGACTTCACTCCCTCTTCCGCCTCGATGTGCTCCGACCTCATGGCAAACCGGTTCCACATGATCAATGCGACCAACGATATGATCAAGTACACGATCGCAGTCTTGGAATTGTCCGCACCCTGCACCAAAAGTATCTGCCCATCGAGCAGCGTCTTGATGAGTTCTTGGCCGTGTTCGGCGTATCCCAGGACAACGATGCTTCCAGCAGATCCCAGAACAAAAATGATGCCGATCATTGCTTCGTGCGGAATGCGCCCAAGTTTAAACCGCGACAACGAAATGAGCAATGCGCCAAACAGTGCGGAGACGACCGCCGCCCAATACACTTTCGGCGAATCCGGCTCGACCCCTTGCGCCATCGCAAGCGAGATGCCGAGCGCGGCAACCTGCGCCACGGCAAGATCGATGAATATGACCCCGCGTCGGATGACGTGCAGTCCGAGCGCTGCGTGCAAAGGAGCCATGATGAGCGACGCGACAGCCGCAGGCCACAATAAGTCAAGAGATTCCATGTTTGGTTACCCGCCCATCGCCTAAGCGATGCGCAAAACGATCGTGTCCATCAATTTGAAGTAATCGGTGACCCCTGTCTCGCTCCCAACCGAGAGCGGAATGACCACGACCTTCGCCTTCGTCCTCGATGCGACCGTTTCAGCGGCCTTCTTGGAGTAAAACGACTCCTGCACAATCGCGCGCACGTCCTTTGAATTTGCCTCGCCAATGACCTTTGCAAGGTGTCCTGCGGTGGGGGGAATGCCAGGCTTGGGCTCCAGTTCTTCGACGACCGCGAACCCGAACCGGTCTGCCAAATAACTCCAACTGCGGTGATACGTCACGATGTTCTGACCGCGATATTTTTCGAGCCGTCCTGCCCAACCGGCAAGTTTTGCAGACAGCCCAGCGGCTTTGAGTTCGCTCGCCAAAGAACCCGCGTTGCTCCACGTCCAAAGTTTGGTCGCCCCCACCTGGCTCACGAGCGCCTGACCGAACATCGCGGCGTCGATCTGGCTCTGGAAAGCGTCAGCGTTCTTCTGATAAACGGCTCTGTTCCCCGGGTCGAGTTCGGACATCTTGTTCGCAATCGTGTCGGCGATCTTTCGCACGTTGGCTGGATCGAGCCAAATGTGCGGATTGCCGTTCGGATGCACGTCGCCCTGCGCTCGGGTCACGCTGCCGCTTGGCTTTTCTAGCGGCGTGATCCCGTTCGAAGCATAGAGGTGCCCCTTTGCGCCCACGCGAAGGTTGTTGTTGCGGCTTCCACGGATGATCGCGTCCTCCCAGCCGACCTCAAGGTCCAGACCGATCGCGACGAAGAGGTCTGCTTTCATCAGGCGGCTCATGTATCCGGGTTTGGCCTCTATCGTATGAGGGTCGCGCGCGCCTGTGACGATAGAACTCACGCTCACCTTGTCCCCCCCCACCGCCCTGACGATGGACGCGAGGTCTTCAGTGCTAGTGACGACCGAGAGGTTAGCGCTTGCTACTGATGCAAGAGCGGCGAGTGAAACTGAAATAAGTGTCTTGTTCATTTGATTGTGCTCAATATTTATGTGCCTTGTGTGGCCCGATCATCCACTGGGCTTGGAACACGAGTTGGTTGCGGCTTTCGTTTGAAAGCAACTGCTGATACTCCAAACGGAAATGCTGAAACTCGGTCGTGCGGAGGGTGAGGCCCGCTGAATACGAGCGCAAAGTGTCGAACCCGTTGGGAAGTTCGACAGACTCGACTTTTCCAGCCGCCCACAATCGCTTTCCTAACTCGTATGCCGCCGTCGCGAAATATCCGAAGCGGTTATCTGATCCGGGTGTGCCCGCCTTATACCAATACGCCTCCGATTCGATGATCAGGTTTCTGCCCGTTCCCTCTGGTCGTAGTTTTGCGACGAAATCGAGTCCGAAGAGACTCGTATTGCCGCCGTCCTTGGGCCCCAACGCAAGCGTCGCACCAAACTGCGCGGACAGGTCTGGGGTCAAGTCGCGGAAAGCGCGATAGTGACAGACCCAGACAGGGCTCCCAGCGTCGCCCCCCCCGAAAAGCGGGCCATCGTCGGGAACAAGAGCCTCGACGGTAATCTCACTAAAGTTTTCTGACGGGATCAGAAAGCTCGCGCTCGCCCCAGGCGCTCGCAAACCCTCTTCGCCGAACACTTCGGTGACGATGAGCGGATAGTCGAAAAAGTCGAGTTGGTCCAAATGGTTGCGATTGACGCGACCGACCGCGCCTGCGAATTTCCCAATCCGCACCTCAAGGTTTTTTCCAAATCCCGAATATGCGCCGAACGCCTCTTCGACGTCAGT
>CAYYZP010000264.1:0-2865 GCA_964476165.1 uncultured Fimbriimonadaceae bacterium | reverse complement strand
CGCTCGCTCGCCGCTTCGACATCAATGGTGTTGTATCCCGCGCCGGCGCGCACGATGAGCACGATGTTGGTGCCGTCCAGCACTTCTCGCGGAACCTTTGTGCCGCGCACGACGAGCACTTCGGCTTGCGTCTCGACGAGTTTGTCGTGCAGCGCCTGGTCTTTAAGTTCTGGATCGCTGACGACTTCGCACCCGAGCGCGGCAAGGCCATCGAGCGCGAACTTTTCAAGTTTGTCGGCGATCAGGACTTTCATTTCCTCGATTCTACTTAAGTGGGACTCAAGGAACTATGACGCGCCCGATGACGGTGGCTTCGTCGGGCAGGAAACACTCCTTCTCGGAGCAAAGTTGGTATCGCACGGTGAGTTGGTACTCGCTCGTGCCGGCTTTCGGGCGCAGGCGGACGGGGATGCGCACTTCGCCCTCATATCTGTCTGCTTGCGAATTTGGGAACGACGCTTCGGCGAACGCGCCGTCCACTCGAAGCGTCGTTGCGGTGAGCCACTTTGCGGTCGGATCGCTTGAGACGATGTGCATCCCGTTTGGAACGGAGAGCACGGCTTCGACATTTGCAAAGCCATCCTTGTCTGTATGCGCTTCTCTTGGTTGCAGTTCTAGTTCGATCCGTTTTTGGGCGGAATGTTGAATAGTTCGTGTTGCGTCCGGGCTTTCTAGGAAGTCGATGAACGCGAGGTGGATGAGGCTGTGCGCCGCGCGGGTCGTGCGTTGCAGCCAGCCGAGACTGCCCATTATCGTTTCGCGCGCCTCGTTGTGACGGCCTAGGCGGAACATTGCCCGCGCGGCCTCTGCGAGTGGGCTGGGGACCGAGCCGTCGAACGCAGGGACCGAGCGACCGAAAAGTTCTTCGTGCTTGCCGCTTGCGTATGTGAACTTGTCTCCAGTTTTGAACAGATCAACCATTTGTTCACAGATTCTCGTTGCGCTTTTACGCCATCGAACTTCTTGTGCTTCTTCAGCGAGGTCAATCAGTCCATTTGCGAGATACGCATAATCGTCCAGGAAGCCAAGTCCTTTGCCCATCAGGTGGGGGACATGGCCACTTGTCTCAAATGCCCGGCACCACGCGTCGGCGCACTTTTTTGCGCGTTCGGTGCGGCCCGACCTGACGAGCGCACCGAGCATGAGGCCGTTCAAGGAGGCGACTGACTTGTTGTCAATGGAAGGATGCTCTCTTTCTATTCTTGATTTCTTCAGTATTAGGAGTTCGTCGTCAAATCCCCCACCGGAATCGCTTTCGAGATAGAGGACGTTGCGGCCCGTCAGTTTATGGCTGGCTTCGTCTAAGAAATTGCCGCTGCGCACGACAGAAAACGCCTCGGCAAACCTCTCCCACCCCATTGGCAGTGATTTTTTGATCTCATCGAGAGTCCAAGTGTAGTACGTGCCTTCGCCGTCTACGCTGTCCGCGTCGACCGAAGTCCAGAACGTGCCGTCGAGGGCAGAGAGCGTTTCTTCGACCCAAGCGACGGCTTTATCTGCGGTGGTCATAAAAAGTTTTTGCAACCGTGGATCGCCGCATGATTTCGCCGCCTCCGAATAGAGGGCGATGAGTAATGCGTTGTCCGAAAGCATTTTCTCAAAGTGTGGAAGCACCCATTGTTCATCTGTCGAATACCTATGGAACCCCCCACCTACATGATCATGGATGCCGCCACTTGCCATCTTCTCCAACGTCATCAGCGCCATGTGGCCCGCTTGTTCTGTAAGTGAATCGACCTTCACAACGTCACCAGACAACAAATGACGCCGCGACGCATAGTCCAATAGAAAGCGAAGCGTCGCATGGGGGGGGAACTTGGGGCGGGTGCCAAAGCCGCCGTTTTCAAAGTCGAACTCTCCGTGCAGCGCTTCGACAGCCCCATCGACCAGCGCAAGTTCAAGGTTGGGGGACGATGGTCCGACCGTCTGTGCCAAATAGTCCCGCAATGACGCAGCAAACCCTCCGGCGGAAGCCACGATCTCGCCTTTGTTAGCGATCCAAGCCTGCCCCAAACTCGCAGCGAGGTGCCGGAATCCGGGAAAATCTCCGCGACTCTCCTTTGGAAAGTACGTACCCGCAAAAAACGGCTCCTTGCCCGGTGTCATGAAGACCGTGATCGGCCATCCGCCGTGCCCGGTGGCGAGTTGCACCGCGGTCATGTAGGCGTCGTCTACGTCTGGTCGTTCTTCGCGATCGACTTTGATGCAGACAAAATTTTTGTTCAAGACTTCAGCGGTCTCTTTGTCTTGAAACGACTCGTGCGCCATGACGTGGCACCAGTGGCACGAACTATAACCGATACTGAGAAAAACGGGAACGTTTCTTTTCTTCGCTTCTGCAAAGGCTTCGTCGCTCCAGGAATACCAATCGACGGGATCTTGGCAGTGCTGCCTGAGATAGAGTGAGGTTTCGTGCGCTAGGCGGTTGGGCATGGGCTGCAAACAAGAATATGACGTATAGGACGAATATGACTTATACAACCTACTTTTTCTCGACCGCTTTCTTGAGCGCCTCAACCTGTTGTTGGCCGAGCAATCTACATTCGCCGGGCTGCATGCCTTTGAGTCGAAGGGGACCGTAGCGCGTGCGGCGGAGTTCGGTGACTGGGTGGCCGACGGCTTCGCACATCAGTCGGATCTGCCGCTTCCAGCCCTCCTTGATCGTGATCCTGAGTTTCGAAGTCCGACCGGAGGTGCCGAGAATCTCGCATGAGGCAGGCCGCGTCTTGCGCCCTTCGATCAAGACCCCAGTACGGAGTCGCTCGATCGCTTTTTCACTCGGCTGGCCCTCGACTGTCGCCTCATATTCTTTTTCGACAGACCTACTCGGATGAGAAAGTGAAGTCGCCAGTTCTCCGTCGTTCG
>CAYYZP010000263.1:0-3026 GCA_964476165.1 uncultured Fimbriimonadaceae bacterium | reverse complement strand
TTGGCAATAAAAGTCCTTTCCGCATTGTTCCCCTGCCGCTTCCATCAGGGGGAAGTGAGAAACGCTCCCTTCTCCCCTCCGGGGGAGAAGGCCAGGATGAGGGGTTGACAATAAAAGTCCTTTCCACTCTTAATGCACACGATCTAGTGACAATGGTGCATTCGTCTCAAATGAGAAAGTACGACGAGCGACTGACTGAGCTTGCGAAGGCAAAGAGGAAGCAGCCAGTCAAAGGAGAGAGCCTCGTGTGGCAGGAACTGAGGACGTTCAGAAGAGCCGGCCTCGCCTTTCGTCGCGAACAGCCGTTCGGTCCGTACATCCTCGATTTTTACTGTTCACGATTCAAGTTTGACATTGAGATCGACGTCTACACGCACTTTCGTGAAGGATCGACAGACGACGCGAGAGAGCAATGGCTCAAAGCGAACGGGCTCGACGTACTCCGATTTAAATCGCCAAGAAACAAGTCCGAGGCGCAGTTCATCGCGGCTTTAGTCGAACAACACTGCCGAAATATAGGGTGGGCGCCAAACAACGAGTAATGCGCCACGTTGATTTCCGTCTCCGCCTACGCTGCTCCCCAATCCGCCGCGCTCACTTCGCGGCATTTTCTTCTTTCGCGTTCTCTTTGAACACGTTTAAGTTGAAAGGACTTTCATTGTCAGACCCCTTCCCCTGCCCCTTCCCTCAGGGGGATGGGAAAACGCTGCCTTCTCCCCTCCGGGGGAGAAGGCCAGGGTGAGGGGTTGGCAATAAAAGTCCTTTCCGCATTGTTCCCCTGCCGCTTCCCTCAAGGAGCAGGGGAGTTCGGAGCCGGGTGCAGTCGGGACGACCGCACCACAAGACGGCGGAAGGGCCTATAATGGAGGCATGTTAGCGACACTACTATTCGCAATTGGCTTATTGGAAGACAAGCCTTTGACGTGTCCGATTTCGGGCGAGGAGACGGTGGTGACCGGTCCGGCGATGGAGTATGCGGGCGTGAAGTACACTTTCTGTTGCCCTGACTGCGTTGCGACCTTCAAAAAAGAACCTGTCGAATCGATCAAGCCGCAGGTGAAGGCCGGAAGCACGGTGGGGGAGTTTTTGTTTGACCCGATCTCTACTCGCAAGATCGTTGTGAAGAAGGCGAAGGCGACTATCGACTTTGAAGGCGTCCGCTACTACTTCGAGTCAGAGGACAACAAGACGAAGTTCACGAAGAACTCGAAGAGATTTGCGAACACTCCAAACAAGGAGAGTCTTGTCTGCCCGGTGATGGGAGGCACAGTCGCGAGTTATTCCAAGGCGGCTGACTATCTCGACCACGAGGGTGTGCGCTACTACATGTGTTGCAGTGGCTGCAAACCGAAGATGGAAGAGAATCCGGCTAAATACTCGGGCAAGAAGGTTGGCGAACCGAAAGTGATTGCGGTCAAGTAGTAGTCTTGGTATTCAAAGCATCGCTCAAGCGGCACGGGTAAGCGAAGGGCTGTCCTTTGCATTTGGAAGTCTGCATTAATGCTTACCCGTGTCACCCACATCAAAACATGGCACCCCCACCCAAGATCACATCAGCGGTTTGGGGAGGCGGAGGCAGAAGTCGAGGAGGGCGGCTGGGGTGGCGCGCATGGGCTCGATGCCGAGCGAGGCGGCCTTTTCGAAACTGAGCACACTGTAAGCGGGGCGCTTGGCAGGAGTGGGATATTCGCTCGTCGGCACTGGCGCAACTTTTACTTCTTTCTGTATTCCTAAAACCGAATCGCGATAGGTCTCAATGGCGAGGCAGGCGAAATCGTGCCAGGTCATCGCGTCGGGTCCGGTCGTGTGGTACACCCCCCCCGGGGCGTCGGTCTCGATAAAGTCGGCGAGGACGCGGGCTAGGTCGGCTGTGTAGGTGGGGGCACCAGTCTGGTCATTCACGACCCGCAGGTTCTTGCCATCGAGCCACGCTTTGATGATGGTGCGCGGAAAACTTTTTCCTCTTGGGCCATAGAGCCACGCGGTCCTTGCAACGACAGTTCCTGGGCAGTTTTCGCGCGCGTTGTTCTCGCCCATGAGTTTCGTCTGGCCGTAGTTTCCGAGCGGGTTGGTCGCGTGCTCTTCGGTATATGGGGTTGTCGAAGTGCCGTCGAAAACGAAGTCGGTGCTGAGGTGGAGGAACCGCCAACTGTTCTTCTCGCTGACGAACGCGAGCGCACCGGGTGCCACCCCATTGATCGCGTGGGCCTCGAAGAACTCCTCTTCGGCCTTGTCGACGGCTGTGTAGGCGGCGCAATTGACGACCCAGTCGAATTCGCCGTAGTCGTGCTTCCGCAGCCTTTCCAAATGGTCGCGGCGGCGGATGTTGAACTCCTTCGCGTTGGGCGCGGTGACCTCCCACTTGTTCGCCTTGAACTCGCGGACGGCGTCCGAGCCAAGCATGCCTGCGGCGCCCACTACGAGCACGCGCTTGGGCTTCTGCACTGGGACGAGCGTCGCCGTCTGTCCCCTAGTCTGCGGCGTGCCTCCTGTTGTCTCGCGCGGCTCGTTGGTCTTCATACTTTGGGTGGTTGTTTTGGTGTTCTACCTCGTAACGGGCGAGGAGCATAGAAGCGTCAGGACGTGACTTTCAATTGCTTTGGCAAACTCCGGCGAGCGCGTCCTGAGGCACACGCTCGCGAACAACACAGGATGCATAATGATTGCTTGAATTCCAGCGGGCACAGAGTTGCGATAGTTTTTCCTCTCGTTGCGACGATTTTGGCCCTCGCGCTGACTCTGCGGGAGAGGCAGCCGGCGCTGTTGTTCGATGACGCGTACATTACGTTGCATTCTGCGGGAGTTTTGCTGGCGGGGAGTGATCCGAACTATGGGGTGGGCGCGCTCGTCGGGGCGACGAGCCCGATCCATCTGTTGCTTGTTACTTTTTTTGGTTGGTTGTTTGGATTGGAGACGGGGGCGGTGGTCGTTGGGTGCTTGGCGGTGGGGGCATATGTTTGGGGGCTAGCGCTTTTCGCCGGGCGGTGCGGGTGCGACTGGCTACAGAGCCTCGCGGTCGTCGAGGT
>CAYYZP010000262.1:0-3172 GCA_964476165.1 uncultured Fimbriimonadaceae bacterium | reverse complement strand
ATGGCACGAGAGGTTCAGACAGTTACGCGCTTTTGCGCTGGCGGGAACTGAGTTGGCGGTTCTTTGACCGGTACTTGTTGACCGTGCGGCGGGCGATCTTGACGCCTTTCTGGGCCAACATCTCCCTGATCCGCTCGTCGCTCATCGGGTTGTCGAGGTTTTCGTAGTAGAGGATCCCCTCGATCATCTTCTGCACACGCAGAGCGGGCTTGAAGAAAACTTCGAACGCGACGATCTCGCCGTTGGGCAACATGCAGAACTTGCTGTTGGTCGCGCGCGAGATCGTGCTCTCGTGCACTTTCAGATCCCGAGCCAACTTTGAGCGAGTGAGTGGTTTCAAAAACTGATAGTCGCCGGTCGAAATAAAACCGCCCTGTTTGGCGATTAGGTACTTGCCCATTTCGCCAAGGAGCCAGCGCCTTTGCTCGAGCGCCTCTTTGAAAATGCGAGCGCGTCCGATGAACTCCTCGATGTGCCGCTTCTCATCGCGGTTCGGTCGGGCCATCGCCAAGAGATTCGACTGCCGATGGAGGTAAGACCGGCTGACGCGAAGGCTCATGGGCGACGGCCCGAGTATCTCGATGACCCATCCCGCCTCGTCCAAAGTGAACTGGATGTCGGGTGTGGCTGGGTTTGTACGTTCGAAAATCCCCATGTGCGAGTGCAGTGCGTAGCCTTCGCCCGGAAACGGATTGAGCGACAGGATAACTTGGTGTGCGGCCTCGACTAGTTCGGGATCGGCCTTGTGCTTTCGGCAAACCGCCTCGGTGTTTTTGGAAACGAGTTCGTCCCAGCAGTTCTTGATCATGAAGCGCGCCATGCGCTCATCGTCCTCGGTGGCATCTCTCAATTGCAGGAGCAGGCACTCTCGAATGCTAGTCGCCCCCACCCCGGCGGGCTCACAACTTTGGAGGGCCTTGAGCATTTTTTCCGCTTCTTCGAGACTGACTCGGCAATCGTTCGCCGCGTCTTCGACCGAGCAAGTGAGGTAGCCGCGATCGTTCACCGAGCCGACGATGTACTCGAGCAGTGGGAAGAACCGGCGCTCGGTCTTTGGTCTAAGTTGTGCAAAAAGATGATCCCAAAGCGTGTCGTTGCTCGCGGCGAGTTCGGTCCAGTCCGTGCCGTCGTGGTCGTTGGGGAGGCTCCTGGTGGCCTCGTAGTCCGAGGACGAGGGCTTGAGTTCTCGGGGCGCGACTGCCTTGAGGATGTCCTCTTCAGTAATGGCCGCCTCGGGCTCGTCGATCCGCTCGAGGGCCGGGTTCGCGTCCAGTTCCCGCTCGATCTCCTGCATGAGGTCCGGCTGGCTGAGCAGCAGGATCTTGCTGCTTAAAACGACCTTGGGGTCGACCCTTGTCGAGACCGTGGTTTTGAGGCTCTGCCTGTTCCCTAGTCGGTTCTGCACCTGGATACCCCGCCAGGTTGAATTTTCGGTCGCTCAGGCTTCCATCTCTAACTGGCTGGATTGCTGGGTGTTCGGCGGGGATCGGCGGAGAGGGGCCAAAGGTTCAGGGTTTAGGGTTTGGGAGGGCGAATTGTGGTGCGGGCGTCCCGCCTGCCAGCGATCTTATAATTTGATTGGGAGGGCGAGCGTCCCCGCGAGCCGTGCCGCTGGTTCACGGATAAACCCCAGAGGTCCTGTCCGTGGCATGAGGGAGATAGTACGTGTCCCAGCGCAATGGCGCGGCGGGTCGTGCGGGAGCCCGACCCTCCATGGAGATCAGATTCCAGCGGCGGTCTTTCGCAGGATTTCGAAGACTGCGTCGGTCTCGGCGAGACCCTTGTTGATCTCATCGAGCCGACTCTTCAGTGAGACCTTCCAGTCTCCGGTCGCTGTCTCAATGAGTTTTTCGAGGGAGAGGGCTTGGGCTTTGTCGAGCGACTTATCGGCGGCGATCGAGACGTCCGGCTGGACACCGACGCCTTCCCAGTTAGTTTTCGTGATCGGATTGATCGCGCGACCCATAGGGATGAACGCCATGAAATGTTCGTTGAGACGCACTCCCCCACCCGGGTTTGCGCCGCCCCACGTGACCTCTCCGACTATCGTGCCTCGCTTCTGTGTCTGGATGTTGTATGCGCATTCTTCCGCACCGCTTCCCGTCCTCTTGCTGGTCAAGACGAACACAGGCTTTTCCAAATACCTCTTCCCAGGTACCGACTGGAGAGTCCAAAACTCAGTCGTCTCGTTTGTGGGTCGCCAATAGATGCTGTTGAGGTGCACTGGCTTTTCGCTAAAGAGATAGGAGCACAGGATCCGGATGGCCTCTGGCTCCCCGCCGCCGTTGCGTCGCAGGTCGAGGATGAGAGCGTCAGTGTCCGCCAAGAAGTCGAATGCTGCGGCGGCTGGTCGGGCTATTTCCGCTCCAGCCAAAAAGCTATTGACGTCAAGATAACCAATGTTGCAGGGAAGCCGCTCGACCTTTTGAATCCCCGCGTTCTGCCTTCGCACCATTTGGTTGTGCTCAGCTACCTCAGCCGGCGAAGGCTCTTTGTCGTCTTCTCGTGAAGGCAAGACCGATTCGCTGAACCTGACACGGAAATGTGCGTCCTTGAGTATGCCGTTGATGTCCTTGCTTAGTTCCGTGGCGAACTTGGCAGGTTCAGTGATCTCACTATAGAGACCGTTTGACATTTTCTTTTCCATGAAAATCCGCACTTCTTTAGCCTTTTCAGGAAAAACATAAGACTCGTCCAAGTTCTTTAAAAGCGCTTCAATGGTCTGCTTCTTTTCTGCAGGCGTCAAGTCGGGTTGTGTGAACGTCGGTGTGGTCATTGCCACATATGCGATAAGAATTGCCGTCATGTTGTTGTCACCTATTTGCTGATTCCTGAAACGAGGATCGCTGCGAGTTTTTCGACGCGCTGTTGGATTTCTTCCGGATGTCCGAGTTCCTCGACACTGAGACTGTAAGGAAGATAAGCGTTGGTCGCGTGGACAAGGAGCCCTGCGGTGTCGAGCGCGTCCGCGCCTCCAAAAGCGCCAGCCTCTTGTCCCTGGCGGACGACTGCTGCGATCATCGCGGCCTCTTCTTGAAAGTAGTCGCTCCTCTTGCGCATATGGTCGGCGCGTATCTCGGCGAACATCGAATCGAGGCTCCGCGAAATGTCCTGGACGGACCGCACGCGGACCATCACCCTGCTACAAAGCATCCGGAAGAGCCGCTCGGGA
>CAYYZP010000261.1:0-2480 GCA_964476165.1 uncultured Fimbriimonadaceae bacterium | reverse complement strand
ACAGGCAGTTGTTCGCAAAAGCCGATTCGCCTGGCTTCGTGCCATACATTTCGTGGACTTCTTTTGGTTCTTTGGCGATGTCCATGAGTTCCGGCACGCTCGACTGCATCCGATAGGCGAGTTCGAACGAGTTGATCCGCGTGTCGATCTCCGGATCGCCCGCTTTGGTCAAGCGCATTCGGTTAAGGTCGTTGATCGCGTCGATGGACGCGCGCCTTGTTTCGTCGGTCACACCCTCTGGGTTGCCGACGAACAAGACTGGATCGCCCTGAGATCGGAACTCGACTCCTTGATAACTTCCAGGAAGAAATCCGTTGCTGTATACCGCCTTTCCGCCGTCGGGGTTGTGGTCACCGCTGAGGAGCACGACGAATCCAGGAAGGTCGTACGCCTCGCTGCCGAGTCCGTAAGTGGCCCATGATCCAATGCTTGGTCGTCCTGGAAGTTGATGTCCCGTGTTCGAAAAAAGTTGCGCGGGTGCGTGGTTGAACTGCTCCGTGTGCATCGACCGCACGATGCAGATGTCGTCTGCGATCTCCTGCGTGAACGGCAAAAGGTCTCCGATGACCTGTCCCGATGCGCCGCACTGTTTGAAAGAGTGCGGCGAGCCGAGCAATTTCGGTGTGCCCTTGATGAACGCGAACCGTTCGCCTTTGATGATCTCTTCGGGGATCGCTTCGCCGTCGTGCTTTTGCAGCATCGGTTTCGGGTCGAAGAGATCGAGTTGCGAAGGCGCGCCCGCCATGAAGAGTTGGATGACCGCTTTTGCTTTTGCCTTGAAGTGAGGCTGTTTGGGCGTCATCGGGTCGTTGCGCTTCTGGTCTTCGATCCAATTTGCTGAGGCCCGCTCGCTGAGCATCGTATTGAGGGCGAGCGAGCCGATGCCGTAACCCGCCATTTTGAGCAGCGCTCTTCGCGTGACCTCTCTCAGTCTCAGTTCTTGGTTTGTCATTCCTTTGTGATCGTCTCGTCGAGGTTGAGGATGATGTTTGCGACCATCGTCATCGCGGCGCACTCGATGATCGTCGCGCCTTCGACGAACGGTTTGTCGGAGCGTGTGATCTTTTTTGCGGCGTCTTCGTCGATTCGCTTGATTTCATTTTGATAGTATTGATAGAGGCGCTCGCTTTCGATCGGTGTAGGACGCCGCACAAGAGCGCGGCGAAATCCGACCACGATCCTTGAATCGGCGTCCTTCTCTGTCTCCATCATTTTCTTCGCTAGGGCTCGAGCAGCACGAAAGAACGCCTCGTCATTGAGCGTCGTCAGCGCCTGGAGGGGGGTATTGGTGGTTTCTCTTCTCACCGTACACCCCTCGCGACTCATCGCATCGAAGTTCAAAAAAGAAGGATATGCCGACGACCGGCGCCAAAACGTATAGACTCCTCGACGGAACAGGTCCTCTCCGTCGCTCGCAACCCAGCGATCGTCGTTGTACGGCAGTTTCCATATTCCGTCCGGCTGGTCTGGGAAGACGCTCGGCCCTCCCATTTTTTTGCTCAGCAGCCCCGATGCAGCGAGGGCGTTGTCGCGGATCAGTTCTGCTGGGAGGCGCATTCGTGGCCCTCGCGCAAGGAGCCTGTTGTGTGGGTCTCTTTCAATCGCGCCTGCTGGGAGGTCGGACGACTGTCGATAGGTCGCAGAAGTGACGATGAGCCGGTGCATTTGCTTCATGTCCCATCCGCTTTCGATGAATTCGACGGCTAGCCAATCGAGCAGTTCGGGGTGCGAGGGCGGCTCGCCCATTGTGCCGAAATCGCCGCTTGTTTTGACGAGTCCTGTCCCAAAATACTGCTCCCACATCCGGTTGACCACAACTCTCGCCGTGAGGGGGTTGTCCTTCGACACGAGCCACTTTGCGAGAGCCAGCCGGTCGTTACGCTTGGAATTCAGAGGGGGTAGCACAGACATCGTTCCTGCCGTCACCTGTTTTCCAGGATCGGTGTACGCGCCTTTTTTCCGAATCAAGGTGGTGGTGGGATACTTTTCGTTCTCGCGCATGATGAGCGTTGTCATCGTGTTGAGTCCGTTCGCCTCCATTCGGATTTTGTCGAGCGCGGCGACGGCAGCCTTGTAGGGCTCGCTCTCTTGTTTGAGTTCCGGCAGGACGCGCTCGAGTTGTGCGATCTGCTCTCCAAGGCGCTTTAGCCTGTCTAACGTCACTGCGTCTTGCACGTTAAACGTCGGCTCTTCGCTGTTGTCAAAGTAAGCAAGAAACCTATAGAACTCCTCCATCGTGAACGGGTCGTACTTGTGGTCGTGGCACCGCGCGCACTCCATACTGGTTCCTAGCCAGACAGTCGCCGTGGTTCCGACGCGGTCGACAAGAGTGAGCCACCGCTGTTCGCCCTTGTCTACCCCCCCCTCTTCGTTGATCATTGTGTTGCGGTGGAAGCCGGTGGCGATCAGTTGGTCCTTCGTAGGTTCGGGGAGCATATCACCTGCTATCTGCTCAATCGTGAACCGGTCAAAAGGCATGT
>CAYYZP010000260.1:0-4533 GCA_964476165.1 uncultured Fimbriimonadaceae bacterium | reverse complement strand
CAGAACATCTTGCTGCGCGTCAAGAGTTCGGCGTGGACCTCCATCCCGACGCTGGTCACGTACTTCGGCATCGCGACCGATTGTACCGGCGGCGTCTTTGACCCCTTTCCCTTGCCGCACACGGCTCCTTCGACGGGGCTCCAGGTCTGCACTTCCGGAATCCCTCCATTCATCGCGTTTGTCTTCTTTTGTTGTGTCCCCTCACCCGGTTCGCGGGGTTTCACCGACCTCTCCCTAGGCTCGGGGAGAGGTGAAAGGATACAATCACGCGCGGTGGACGACCAAGGCGGAAAGATCATAGTCGGCTGGCGCGAGCGGGTCGATCTGCCCGAGTGGGGGGTGAAGTCGGTCGTCGCCAAGGTCGACACCGGCGCAAGAACGAGCGCGATCCATGTCGAGAACATCGAGCACATAGGAGAAAACGAAGTTTCGTTCGAAGTCGTCAGAAGCCGCAAAGACCCGACGAGAAGAACTTCGGTCAAAGCGACCATCAAGAGAATGACGATGATCCGATCGAGCATCGGGCGCCCACAGGAGAGGATCGTCGTCGAGACCGCGGTCGTCATCGCTGGCGTCGAAAAGAAAATAGAAATGTCCCTCGTGTCGCGCAAAAAGATGCTTTGCCGAATGTTGATCGGGCGGAGCGCGCTCGCAGACCAGTTCCTCGTCGACGCATCGACTAAGAACACCAAGAAAAGGAAATGAAACTTGCGATTTTATCCATGGCTCCTCGCTGCTACAGCACGCGCCGACTGAAAGAAGCCGCCCTGATTCGGGGGCATTCGTGCAAAGTTCTGAACACGCTCAAGTTCGCGATCTCGCTCGACAGCGAGCAGCCCGAACTTTTTTATCGCGGCAGGCGGCTCTCGCACTACGATGCGATCGTCCCGCGCATCGGAACGTCGATTACTGGGTTCGGGACTTCGGTCGTGCGGCAGTTCCAGCAGATGAACGTTTTTTGCACTAACACGGCGAACGGCATCTCGAACTCTCGCGACAAACTGCGGGCTCTGCAGATGTTGAGCCGGTTCGACGTGGGCATCGCGTCGACCTCGTACGTGCGCGACCAGCAGGACATCCTCCCCGCGATCGAGCGGGTGGGGGGAGCGCCGGTCATCATCAAACTCATCGAAGGCACGCAAGGCAAAGGCGTGATCCTCGCCGAGACCCAGAACGTTGCGGAGGCGATAATCGAGGCCATGCAAGGCGCGAAGCAGAACGTCATCGTGCAAAAGTTCGTCGCCGAGAGCAAGGGCCGCGACGTGCGCGCGTTCGTGGTGGGGGACGAGGTGATCGCCGGAATGCGGAGGGTGGCGCACGGCCAGGAGTTCCGTTCCAACTTGCACAGGGGGGGGCGAGCGGAACCGATCGACCTCGAACCGCGCTACAGACGCACCGCTGTACGCGCCGCACAGATCCTCGGACTTCGCGTCGCTGGTGTGGACATGCTCGAGAGCGCGGACGGGCCGCAGGTCATCGAAGTCAACTCCTCGCCGGGGCTCGAAGGGATCGAGACGTGTACGGGGATCGACGTGGCTGGCGCAATCGTCGAATATGTTGGGCAAATGGTGCAGTTCCCGCAGTTGGACGTGCGCGAGCGCCTTGCGGTCACCAAAGGATACGGCGTCGCAGAGATTTTTATTTCGGAATCGTCGCCGTTCGTCGGCAAGTCGATCAAAGAGAGCGGGCTGCGCGAACTCGACATTGTGGTCATCACCCTAGAGCGCGCCGGGCAGACGATCCCCAACCCAAAAGTCGTGCGCGAACTCGAGGCTGGCGACAAACTTCTCTGCTTCGGGAAAATCGAAACGATGAAAGACTGGATCCCCGAACGCCCCAAGAGACGCAAAACGAAGAAGCGAAACGTCCCGATATCAAGTTAGGACAGGATTTTGAGCGGCAATTCCATTGAGATCGGCGAATCGAGCATCGCGCCGGGCGAGACGAAGAACGTGTCCATCGAAGTCGCTCAGACCTACACGGGACAGCCGGTCAGCATCCGCGCGCAGGTTTGGAACGCGCTGAAGTCCGGCCCGATCGTTATGGTCAGCGGCGCGATCCACGGCGACGAGATCAATGGCAGCGGCATCGTGCGCGAGATCATCCGCTCAAAGCCTTTCAATCTCAAATGTGGGACGCTCGTGCTTGTGCCGGTCGTGAACGTGCTTGGTTTCGAGCACCACACGCGATACATGCCTGACCGCAGAGACTTGAACAGATCGTTTCCAGGAAAACTTGATGGCAGCCTGACCAGTCGGTTCGCAAGAACTTTTTTTGACGAGTTTGTGCGCAAGTGCCACTACGTGATCGACTTGCACTCCGCCGCATGGACGCGCACGAACTTCCCCAACGTCCGCGCCGACATGTCCGCAACGATCATCGCGGACTTCGCAACTTCTTTGGGATCGGAAATCCTCGTCGACGACAAAGGGCCGAAAGGAAGTTTGCGGATGGAGGCGGTCAAGGCGGGGGTAGTGACGGTGATTTTGGAAGCGGGCGAAATCAACAAAGTCGAGCCGCGCGTGGTCGAGTTCGGTCTCAAGACGGTGACGAACGGATTGAACGCGCTTGGAATGATCGACGCTGCGGTGCAGCGACCGATCTATCAGGCCATCGTCAAGCGCAGCACATGGGTAAGGGCCGAGGGGGGGGGACTGCTCGACTATCACGTGGCTCCCGGCGTCATCGTCGAAAAGGGCCAGCCGCTCGCCACGAGCATGACGCTGCTCGGCGAAGAACAGAACGTATTGCTCGCGCCGTTCGGCGGCGTCGTTATCGGCATGACCACGCTTCCCGCCGTTATGCCCGGCGATCCGGTCTTGCATTTGGGACAGATCGTGGGTGGATACAGAAAGATCGTAAAAGCGATCGGTGCGGCGTCGAACAAGACGCTCCACGAGCGGACGCGCGTCGAGCTTCAGACGAACGTCATGGTCTCATCGCGCGAAATGTAATTATTTTGGAAAGCGCGGACTGTTTCGATAAAGCCATGCCTGCCCCGTGTGATACGCCGGGTGTTGTGTGACTCTTGCGAAGATTCCCGCCGCTTCTGCAACCGGGCCGAGCGGCGTTTCGGCCGACTTCCCTTCCCACTGGTCGCAATTTTGCATCATGGAGAATGCGATGGCGTAGGTGTGGTCGAGGGCATTTACGAGCGTATCCATGCTGACATCGTTGACGGTGAAAGGAAACGGATTGTCGTTGATCACCTTGTCTCGCGCGCAGAGTTCCAGTCGCTTTTCATAGTCGTTGGGTTCTTTCCCTGCCAGTCGCAAGAGCAGGAACACGTCCCCCCCCGCGACGTGCATGAACATCTCGAAAATCGAGAGCGCCTTATCGTCTGGCCGCCACGCCAATTGCTCGTTCGTCAGGTCGTCGATCGCCTGCATCATTCGTGCTCGTGAGATCTCGTAAGTGGATATGAAGCCGTTCATGATTCCAGTGTATAGGGTTAAAGGTCAAGGGTCTGGGGTCAAGTCGGAATCGGCAGGTAGCGGCGGCAATGGCTGGAAAGATCACGGCTGTCCGGGAAGTCAGTTGAGTCTGGAAGAGACTTTGTCCATTGTGACTTCCCGAACAACCGTGGCACACGTGGGAACGGCGGGATATCGGCGGGATAAGGGTCAATAAATTAGAGACTTTCGACTTTCGACCTTCGACTCACATCGGCTTGTTGTCCAGCGACATCCAGATGTAACTGGCCGCGACCGTTCTATATGGCCGCCAGGGCTCGGCGACCTGCATCATTTCATCAAAGGACAAGTGTTCGTCACGACCCACTAGCCGCGCGACGCCATTTTTGATGCCGAGGTCGCCGGTCGGCCATACGTCGGGCCTGTTGAGCGCGAACATCAGGAACATGTGCGCGCTCCATTCGCCCAGCCCGCGCACGCTTGTAATCTCGGCGATCACGTCTTCTTCCGGCATATCCGTGAACCGCGAGATGTGAAGTTCGCCGTTCACGGTCTTCTTCGCGAGGTCGAGAATGTATCCCGCCTTCGACCAAGAAAGTCCCACTTCCCTCATTTGTTCGACGCTTAGTTTCTGCACCGCCCGTGGATCGGGCTTTTTTTTCTTCATCAAAACAAGAAACCTGTTATAGATCGTGTCCGCCGCTTTCGTCGAGAGTTGTTGCGAAACGATTGCGCCTGTCAGCGACGAAAAAACGTCGTCCGCGATCTGGTATTTCGGACGCGGATGTTGTGCGACCAAGGGCCCAAGGACGGGACACTTCGCAAGTTTCGAAACAGCGGACGCGACGCGCCGAGGCGTCAGCACAGTGGGCATTGGCACCCAATTCTACTCGGATTCATTTCGTACCTGTAGTAGGGATTAAGGGTTCTAGGCGCACAACATGGAATCTGAACCCTTAAAGAAAGCCGTCCGTCCCTAGGGAATAGGTGCTAAGAATGAGAAACACACTCAAATTGTCGCTCCTCGTCGCCTTGGTTGGCGCAAGTTTTGTGTCCAACGCGCAGGTCGCGGTTTTGGCCAAGGTCATGGGCGACAGCAAACTTTCTGCGACTGAGGCAG
>CAYYZP010000259.1:0-5404 GCA_964476165.1 uncultured Fimbriimonadaceae bacterium | reverse complement strand
AGATGGCGCGTAAGCAGGGCCGCAAACTCGTGACAGCCGTCCACAAGGCCAACATCATGAAACTGACCGACGGCATGTTTATGGAAGAGTTCTACAAGATCGCCAAAGAGTATCCCGACATCGAGGCGAGCGAGATCATCGTTGACAACTGTTGCATGCAACTCGTCACCAAGCCGCAACAGTTCGATGTGCTTGTGACTGAGAACTTGTACGGCGACATCATCAGCGACCTTTGTGCCGGAACTGTCGGCGGTCTTGGACTTGCTCCCGGTGCGAACATTGGAGTGGACTGCGCGGTCTTCGAGGCGGTCCACGGCTCCGCGCCCGACATCGCAGGAAAAGGCGTCGCTAATCCGACCGCAATGCTCCTTAGCGCGCTCATGATGCTCCGCCACCTCGGCCACCACGAACAAGCCGACCGGATCATGACCTCGATCCTCCGCGTCTGCCAAGAAGGAAAGTTCCTGACCTGCGACCTCGGCGGAAAGGCGAACACGACCGAGTACTTGCAAGAAGTCCTCCAGTGCGCCGTGTAGGGGGGGGGGGACTATAGGACTGATACGACTAATAAGTCGTATATGCCTTACTCTTTCGCTCGGGTCTTGCAGGTCATAATAGGGCCACGCCATGAGCCTGACCCCGATACGCCTTCGATGCGAACACCTCGCTGGACCTCTTGCAATAGCGAGCCTCAAACCACGACTCACCTGGATCCTCGAGCAGGACAAGAAGGACAAGGACAAACGGCAGACCGCCTATCGGATCGTCGTCTCGAGCAAGGCGCAGGGCAAAGGCGATCTTTGGGACCCGGGCAAAGTTGCTTCTGATCAGACCATCGACGTTCTGTATGATGGCGCGTCACTTAAGCCTCGTCAGCAGGCGTTTTGGCGCATCATGGTGTGGGACGAGAAGAACAAAGCGGGGAAGTGGAGCGAGGAGGCATCGTGGACCGCGGCCCCCACCGCATGGCCGTGCGAGTGGATCGGGTTCGACCAGCCCGCGAACGAGGAGAAACTCCCTGACTTCGTCGGGACGCACTGGATCAACCATCCCGACGACCAACTCGAAACGTCTCCGGTCGGCACGTTCTTCATCAGGCGCGTCATCACCATCGACGAGCCCGCCCCCACCCGCATCGACTTCATCCTGACGGTCGACGATTTTTTCATCGCGCGGATCAACGGCGTTGAAGTCGGAAGAACTGAAAAGAGGATCGACGCCTGGAAGAGTCCGGTCTACATGAAAGTGACCGACAACCTCATCGTGGGGAAGAACACGATTGAGATCGAGATGCGCTCGAGCGGTGTCGGCCCGACTGCGGCGGTCGGAAAGATGGTCTTTTGGCGGGGGGGGCAGTCTGGCGAACTCGTCACCGACGCGATCTGGTCGATTCGGCGCGAGTCCGAGTCCGAGTATCAGCAGGTTCGAGTGCTCGGAAAGCACGGAGTCTCGCCTTGGCAGGGTCTGCGGCTTCCGATGCACCAACTTCCTGCACCGCGAGCGTTGCGCAAAGAGTTCAACGTTTCAAAGAAGGTCAAGCGCTCTCTCCTCTATGCCACCGCCCTCGGCCTTTATGAGACTGAGATCAACGGTCAGCGCGTGTCAGACGAATGGCTCGCTCCAGGTTGGACCAACTACAAGATTCGACTGCATTACCGCGCCTACGATGTGACAAAACTAGTCGTGCAAGGCGCGAACGCGATGGGGGTAACGCTTTCCGACGGCTGGTTTGCAGGGTTCGTGGGGTTTGGCAAGCGCAACCATTACGGCGACCACACGCGCTTCAAAGGAATGCTGTGGATGGATTATGAAGACGGCACGAGCGATGTTGTTGCGACCGACGAATCGTGGCGAGCCACGTCCGCAGGGCGTCGAGAGGCGGACCTCCTCATGGGAGAAAAGTACGATTCGAAGCGCGCTCTTCCTAATTTCTCGCGGTCAGGGGCGGTCGAAGCTGACTGGCACCCCGTCGCAATCGGTGCCGAGATATTTCCCACCCTTGAGCCGTATCCGATGCCGGCCTGCGAAACTTATCGTACGATTTCTGCCAAGTCGGTCACAAAAATGGCAGAAGGCCGCTACGTTTTCGACCTCGGAGTCAACTTCGCAGGCGTCGTCACATTGAGCCTCAAAGGAATGAACGGTGGGGAATTGGTCGTGATGCGACACGGGGAGATTCTCAAGGAAGACGGCACGGTGTACGTCGAAAACCTGCGCACCGCCCTTGCGACCGACACCTTCATTGCCGCTCCCGGTAACCAAGAGTGGACACCGCGCGCGACCTTTCACGGATTTCGCTATGTGCAACTCGATGGCGACGTATCGGTCGATGAATCGACCATCGTCGGCCATGCGATCAGCAACGCGCAAGAACCGACGAGTGGATTTTCATGTTCGGAGCCGCGACTCAACACACTGTGGGAAAACATCGATCGCACATTCCGCTCGAACTTTATCGAAGTGCCGACCGACTGTCCGCAGCGCGACGAGCGCATGGGATGGACTGGTGATATCCAAGTTTTTTGCCGCACATCTGCACTCTTGGCTGATTCGCAAGCGTTTCTCGACAAGTGGCTCGTGGACCTCACCGACGGGCAAGAGGCGAACGGAAACTTCCCTCAGGTCGCGCCGGTGATCTACGATCTCAACGATGGCGGGCCCGGTTGGGCAGACGCAGGAACGTTTGTGCCGTGGGACGTTTACGAAGTATACGAGGACAAGCAATTGTTGCGTCGGCATTACGACTCGATGAAACGGTTTGTCGGGTTCAACATGTTGCGTTCTGGAGGGACTGGACTGCCGCCCGACAAGTTCCATTGTTACGGCGACTGGGTTAACGTGAATTCGGACACGCCGTTTACGGTCCTGTTCTCAGCGTTCTTGGCGCGCTCGATCTTCAACGTTGCCAGGTCTGCGAAAGTTCTCGGGTTTGATGACGACTACAAACACTACTCAGCCGAGTGGGAACGCGTTTCTTCGGCTTTCGTTGAGAAGTTCGTCGACGCGGATGGGTGGGTCGAGGGGAAAACTCAGTGCGGCCAAGTGGTCGGACTGAAATACGTCAAGGTGGGAGGCGATTTTGCGCAAAAGATGGTCGATCGGCTCATGGAAGACGTTGAGGCGAAAGGCCACTTGACGACCGGGTTCGTTGGAACAAGGGACCTCATGCTCACGCTGCGTACTTTTGGCCGCTCCGACCTCGCGTACAAACTTCTTTTGCGCGACGAGTATCCCGGCTGGCTGTTCAGCATCAAGCACGGAGCGACCTCTATCTGGGAGCGATGGAACGCGTGGACGCCGACCGAGGGGCTCGCCGGCGCTGGGATGAACTCGTTCGCGCACTATGCCTTCGGCGCGGTGGGGCAGTTCATGATGGAGACGATTGGGGGGATTAGGTTGCTCGATCCTGGCTATAGGCGCGTTCTGATCCATGTCGAGCCCGGCCCACTCGTGTGGGCGGACTGCTGGTATGACTCGCCCCGTGGTCGGATCGCCGTCAGTTGGAAAATATCGGGTGGGGGTATCGAAATGAATGTCGAAGTACCTCCAAACGTGACCGCTATCGTGCGACTTCCAGATGGTGATCAGGCAATCGGTAGCGGCGCGCACTCGTTCATATTAGGGAGGGCGAGCATCCCCGCGAGCCGCGCCCGAGGATAACCTTTCCATTAGGAACATGGTGTCGTAACTTGTGGTGCGCGCATCCCGCCTGCACTCCATGAATTTCAAATCTGAAATCTTAAATTTGAAATCGGATCATCCGTCGTTCCTCTCTGCCGCGTGCCACGGTTGTCCCACCCGTGTGTGGCAGGCGCGCCCGAGTATGCCCTGCACCAATAAATCGAGCGAAGCCGCAACCCAATCGCACCAGCTATCGGTAATCTCACTGAATGGGAAAGACAAACCGCAAGGCAATCGTTTTGGCGACTATCGCCAGCTCGATCTTGGCGATCTGCCTGATTACGACTTTCGATTCGGCGTTGTTGTCAACTTTCCGACCCTATATGTACTCAGATTATGACGGTGCACGCCACTATGACTAGCAGTTGTTCGGCGTCATCCCCTTTTCGACAATTTCTGAAAGAGACGACTTGAACACAGTCTCTAATATGCAGTCGCAATTCGATAAGGCAGGAATCAAATTGCCAGCGGGTGTTTCGCTCAAGGACAAATCCGCGCACGTTGCGAAGACACATTACGAATCGGGAGATACGACAATGTTGCAGTGTTATGACGTAAAGGACCCCGCCGCCCTCTATCACTTTTTCAAGTCACAGGCAGTGCGACCAAGAATTGACACAGCGACGACAGCGAATGGTTGGGAGATCGAATGGCTATCGGAACATTCAGTAGAACTGATTCGCATTCGATTGAAAAACTGGTCTTCAAAATCGACCAGTAAAGCAATATCAAACCAATTGACGATCTCTGTCCACCCTAAGCCGCAGCCTGTTGTCACTGTCATCAGAACCCGCTGGTTTCCTACAAATTAGCCGGACCGTCCCCCCAAATCTGCGACTGACGGAAGTGCTCGTCGGTCCAGTTGTAGATGTGTACGACCTCCTCAGCGGTGAGCGGGTGGGGGTCGGCGGCGGCAAGAAACACCTGCGCCGCCTTTTCCATCATCAGGCAGGCTGACACTGCTTCCTTTGGCGATGCCCCCACCGCGATCAGGCCGTGGTTCTGCAAGAGAATGGTCTTGACCGGGTTCCCGGTCTCCTCCACAAAAGATCGGCACCGCTCCCGGATCGCCAGAGCCAGATCGAACCCCGGCGCGACATAGGGCACGAACACCGAGCGCGGCCCGCAAAGCACGATCTGATCCGGAAAATACCGGTTTGCGGCGAACTCCTCAGCGCTCGATCCGCACATGATCCCGAGAGTATGTACCGGGTGCGTGTGCGCCACAAAATCTACACCAGGATTCGACAACAGCACGGCGTGCATCAACGCCTCGGTCGATGGAAAATTGTTAGAACTCTTAACTAGTCGGTTCGCGTTGATAAACTCTCTGATGGCCGCGTCGGTCGGTCGAGGTGCGTCCAGGAAATCGACCAGTTCCTTTCGAAAGACCTGAGTAAAACCGTCCTTTGTGACCGTCGGCATTTGACGACCACTCGCTTTGATCCAAAAATTATCGCCGTCGTTCGCGCTCGTGTTTCCTTCACCCAAGATGACCTGCCCGTGGGGGGGGTGGGCCAATGCGAGCGTCATTTCGACAAGTTGCTCGAGAATCTTCATCAGGGACACCTCACCTCTGCCCCTCTCCATCGGAATAGAGAGCGGTTCAAACGGCCCTCCGGTGCCGGACGCGGTCGACCGCCACCGCCACCACGATGATAGCCCCGGTCACGATCTCCTGCACCCAATTGGGCCAGCCAAGTTGCCTTGATCCCGCGCCAAT
>CAYYZP010000258.1:0-2345 GCA_964476165.1 uncultured Fimbriimonadaceae bacterium | reverse complement strand
TCCCGCTACGACCACATGGCGACCAGCGATGGCAACAGCGTCGTGGTCATGGGCGGAAGTTCAATGTCGATGCTGACAAGTGTCGAAGTCGCGTATCCAGGGAGCACCAGACCGTACTAATTCAATCAGGAAAAAACAATGCCAGTCTATATGAAGCTCGGAGACATCAAAGGAGAAAGCCAGGCACATGGCTTTCAAGAATGGTTCGACATTTTCGCATTCAGCATGGGCGCCTCAAATTCGAGCGCTTCCGGAGGAGGGGGGGGCTCAGGAAAGGTCATCGTCCATGACATCAACCTCACCAAACCGTCTGGCGCAGGATCGCCTGCACTATTCTTGGCGTGTTGCAAAGGCGAGCACTTTGGAGAGGCTTTGTTAACGGTGACTCGGGCGTCGGACGGAGAACCTTTCATGCAGTATCGGTTCGAGAACGTTCTTGTGTCGAGCCACCAGACTAGCGGAGACGGCGGTAGCATTCCAACGGAAAGCATCTCGCTCAATTTTGAAAAGATCACGTACAGGCACACGGTCTTTGACGTGGATGGTTCCATCAAGCGGGTTGAAACAATGTTCTGGGACGTCGCCCGAAACATTGGCGCATAACGGCCAACCAGATCATCTGGAGTGGCTACATTGAGCCGGAGCGGACTTTTAGTTCGCTCCGGCTCGTTTTCAATTGATGTCGGTTTCAAACAAAATCGACCGTGTCTAGCACTCAGCATGGGTTCGATCGGTCTAGGCGTCGACAATGATCGTGACCGGCCCGTCGTTGACCAGCGAGACCTTCATATCAGCACCGAACATCCCGGTTTCGACATTGAGCCCGCGCTCGCGCAGTGCACGGACGAACGAACCGTACAGTTTCTCCCCCAAACCGTAAGGCGCTGCTGGCGCGAAACTCGGACGGCGCGAGGCGTTCGCATCGCCGTAGACGGTGAAATTGGAGACGACAAGCACCCCGTCCGAGTCCGCAAGGGGTAAGTTCATCTTTCCTTCGGCATCGTTGAAAACCCTCATGCATGCTATGCGGTCGGCAAGTTTTTTCGCGTTCGCGTCGGTGTCGTCCTTGTGCGCCCCCACCAAGACGAGGAGCCCAGTGCCGATCTCCCCCACCTTCGTGCCATCGACCTCGACGGCGGCAGAAAGCACGCGCTGGACGACCGCTCTCACCGTTGCGTCGTCCTTCCAAACGACCGCAGGATGCTGATCACGTCGGAGAAACTGCTGACCTTCGTCATCACGTCCTGTAGGTTCTTCACGTCGCGCACAGCGATCGTCACATCGATCTCCGCAGTGTTGTTGGGCAAGGTCCGAATTTTAGCCGCGTTGACATCGGTCTTCGCCTCGCTGAAAATCGTCGTGATGTCAACGAGCAGACCGTGGCGGTTCACCGTCACGATCCGCAAATCGACGGAATACTTGTTGCCGTCCGCGGGCCATTGCAGTTCGTTGACGCGCTCCGGTTCTGTCTCCATGAGGTACATCGCGTTGGGACAGATGCGGCGATGGATCATGATTCCGCGACCGCGAGTTACATATCCCACCACGTTCTCCTCGGGCACCGGCAGACAGCACTTGGCGCGCTTGAGCATGACGTTGTCGATTCCCGAACTGAGGACAGTGGGTTGCGAAACTTCGACAGGCGGTTTGACGACAGGTTCTGGAGTATCAGTCTGGAAAAGAGCCTGGAGTTTGTTGGCCACGTTGTGGACGCTGACCAGTCCTTCCCCCACCCGGACGACGACATCGACCGCCATCGTGCAGCCTCGCAATTTCTTCGCGATTTCGCCGAGGTATTTTTCGTTCACCACGAGTTTCGGCTCATAGCCACGCGAGCGCATCTCTTTTTCGAGCGCCTCTCTTCCCCGCTCCTCGCTCTCGTGCCGATTAAGTTTGCGAAAGTGCTGGCGGAGTTTGCTCCTCGTGTGCTGCGACTTGACGAACTCGAGCCAATCGAGGCTTGGGTGCGCGTTCGCGCGAGTGATCATTTCGACCACGTCGCCGTTCTGTAGTTTCGCGCTCAATGGCACCATGATCCCATTGACCTTTGCCCCCACCACCTTCAGTCCGAGTTCTGAGTGGACGCGGAACGCGAAGTCGATCGGCGTCGAGTCCTTCGGAAGATCGATCACGTCGCCCTTCGGCGTAAAGACGAAGACTTGTTCACTGAAGAGATCGGTGGAGACCGTGCGCAAGAAGTCGCTCGACATCCGCGCGTCCGTGGACCAGTCGAAGAGTTGCGACTTGAGACGGGAGAGGTTTTCCGCGTGCTCCGCTCGGTCTTTGCCCTCTTTGTAACTCCAGTGCGCCGCAAACCCGTGTTCGGCGACTTCGTGCATCCGCCG
>CAYYZP010000257.1:0-9872 GCA_964476165.1 uncultured Fimbriimonadaceae bacterium | reverse complement strand
CTGAATCCAGACTAGGCGAAAGTTCTGTCGATCTTCCACACAGTGCTTGCAAGTCACGTAGATGCCATTTCCGACATGACATGCAGTACCGCTCCCCTTATCACCTGCCTTGTTGTCCGACACGATTAACCGCATGGCGTGTCGGTGGGCCATTAACGTGAAGTGCGGTCCAAGTACAAAGTGACGGTAGGTTTTGATCGGAATTGAATTCATCCCGCGTTCAGTCAAAACCCGGTACTTTGATTCAGTGTTGGCGTCCCTGGGTGAGGAACTAGTTAGTGCTTGCTCTTCCATCGCGCGTTGAAATCGCCTCACGCGATCTACGATTTCCTTGACGATATGATCTTGATGCCCAGCCAGGTTGACCGGTACGTTTGGTTCAAATACGCCGACCGGCCCGGTCGCCTCTTTGCTTCTCAAGGTGCCCTCTTGATAGAAGGTCATCATCGCATCCAGTAACTCCATGTCGTCTGTATGGTTGAACTTGGGTGGCTGCTCTGCCATTCATCTCGCCCATGTGAGGTTTCGTCCTATGAGCAGTTCCGACATCTCGGCGTGATGTGTGTTCTTCATTGGAATTGCTTCGACATCAAAGCCGTGTCTGTGGGCCATGTCTCGCACCTCTGGCGCGTTATCATAGGTCATCAGAAAGTCTCCCTTGATATTCTCGCATGCGTTGAATAGTGCATCGTGGTCGAGTTCGCAGAACGTGTAAAGGCGACGGCCAGCGCGTTTGCCCGCCGCTGTATATGGCGGATCAATAAAGAACACGGTGTTGCTGCTCTCTGCGTTCTCACGGATTACTTCGATCCCGTCCTGCTCAAGGATCGTCATTCTGTCGCGCTTAAGATCGATTTCCGAGATCCTTTTCGCCAACGTTTCGGGATACCAACGGGAGGCGATACCGCGCCCATTCTCCCCGTTCTTCAAGACGCCACTTCCAGGCGCCAGAATCCCACCGTGACTGATTCGGTTTCTGAGTATTGTTTTGAACGCACGCTCTCTCAAGCCAGCGGGAGTGGATCGAAGAACTTCCTCCACCTTTTCCCATGAAAGTTCGAACTTCAGGATTCGATCCGCTAACCAGCGGCTATCGGTTCCGAGTATTGCGAACCAAACGGAAGCAACATCGGGATCGAGTTCAACCAGGATCACATGATCTGCCAGTCGTTCAAAGGCTGTTGTTAACCCGACGATGCCACCGCCTGCAAAAGGTTCGATGAGAGTCTTTGGTCTATTTGGCAAAGACAGTAGCCATTCGCGAATCTCGGGAATGAGCCAAGTCTTTCCACCCGGATAGCGGAAGGGGCTACGCTTCGGTACGGAGGCGACATTTACGATTCGCTTTGCGCCGGACGTTTCAAACAGACGGAGTTGTTGCATCTAAGTCAAATTCACATCTATGGTCGAATTTTCCGGCGGGTTTTCCTGCTTGAATTGCGAGTCGAGTTTTGCCTGCAAAATCTTTATGAACACATCTGGCTCACCGATCTCGGGTCGTGTCATGGCCAGGAGCGATTCCGCAAACGCAGTATAAACGGTTTGGACGTGCCTTAGCACAAGAGAACCGGCGACCGCATCAGGAACGAGATCATACACCAGCCAAACCATCTCAGCATCTTGTTCTCGCACTGTTGGTAGTGGCGGAAGGGTGGAGAAAAATGATCTATCCAGCGCAACAGCCATCTTTTTCTGCCAGTGATGCAATATGCCGCCCTTGAAGAGTAGCTGGGGAGCCAAGCGCTTACGACTGGAAGATAGGAAATCGGGCCGTGGATAATTTGCCTCATGTGACCAATCCATGTCCGCATTAGCCTTTGGATTCGACATATACGCCGCAAATGGCCTTCGAACATTGCCCGATATGTAAACGGCCTGAACTTCGAGAGAACCGAAATCGACTACCCGGCCATTTCCGTCGTATTCCACTAGCACGAGATCGATGTTGCCGGCGGACTTTCCGTTCTTATCGGCGAGCCTGACTTCAGTTAGTGAAGTCCAAGTTGCTCCCTCAGCAAAGAAAAACTTGGCCGCGTGTTCTGCGATCAACCATTCCTGACGGAACCGTATTGGACAAGTTATGACACAGTTCGATCCATCCACGATGCTACAAACTCCAAGCGGATCATCTGCCTTATCCTTCGTGCAATTCGGAACCTTGTTGTTGTAGGGGCAAAGCCTAAGTTTGCGAAAGCGTGCGGCCTGTTCTGAAAAGTCTTGCGGGCGGAACCCGAAAACTTCCGCTAACGGATGCTTGGCCATCACTAGATGCTACCTGTCCAGAGCGTCATAATCCTCCTATGACGGGCGGGTGGCCGGGGCAAGCAACTGCATTGCCCCGGTCTTGAAAAGACCTCAACTGTCAATCGCTTCGCGACAAGAGTGATTCAGTTGCCTGCCCCGTTTCGGGGGCCACCCGTCACAGGCTATTGGTCGCGCTAAAATATGAGACATGAACGTGCTCTTCCTGTGTACTGGCAACTCGGCTCGGAGCCAGATGTCCGAAGCCTTTGCAACACACCTTGGGAAAGGCAAGTACGATTTTTTCAGCGCAGGCACTGTTCCAAGCAACGCTGTCCATCCGATCGCGATCTTAGTGATGGACGAAAAAGGTATTGACATGACTGGGCAAAAGCCAAAGAACATAGCTGACATTCCAATACAGTTCGATCACGTCATCGCGGTTTGCAGTCATGCGGCTGACAACTGTCCGGTCATACCTGGGGCAGATATGGAGCGATGGGACATCGACGATCCTGCGGCCGCGACAGGGAGCGACGAGACGCAACGGGCAGTGTTCCAACGTGTTAGAGACGAGATCGAAGTACGAGTTCGCGAGTGGCTTATCCAGCACGACCGTGGATGAGGTAACACAGGAGTCATGAACAGCAACATGACCAAGCGAATGGTGGCCGAGACGGTCGGCACTTTCGCGATCGTTTTCTTCGGTTGCGGTGCGATCATAACGTTGCAGGGGAGCGATGGCCACGTGGCTATCAACATTGTCTTCGGCGCAGTCGTCGCGGCGATGGTGTACGCGCTCGGTCACATCAGCAAGGCGCACTTCAACCCAGCCGTCACCATCGCGTTTGCGATGCAAGGCTGCCATCCCGTGCGTGAGAGCGGACGCTACATCGTTGCGCAGATCGTCGGCGCAGTACTGGCTTCTTACTGCCACGCACTTGCGTTTGGCGAGCGGGCGTACTCGGCGTCGTTCGGTGCGACCTCGCCCTCGTTGCCTTTGGCGTCGGTGTTCTTCCTTGAGGCGTTGTGCACGTTCTTCCTGATGTTCGTCATCGTCGCCGTCGCGACGGAGAAGTCGGTGCATCGCGCCGTTCCGGGCCTCGCGATCGGGAGCGTCGTCGCGCTCTCCGGTTTGTTCATCGGCCCGGTGACGGGAAACAGCCTGAATCCCGCACGGTCGCTCGGGCCTGCATTGTTCGCGCACCAGTCGCTGTCGTCGTTGTGGGTGTATCTCGTCGCGCCGGTCTTTGGTGCAGTGGTCGGAGCGTGGGTCTACAACCGGGTGCGCTCAACTCCGTGCTGCCCGGTAGAGACCACTGCTGTACTGACGAGCTAGCCTGTCTTGCGCAGTTTGACGGGTGGCCCGGTCTGACCCGAACGGGCAGACCGTGAGCCTCGGGAACATTCACTTCCCGGTCTGCATTGCATGTCAGACCGGGCCACCCGTCGACAGATTGTTATCGAGACCGAGCAGCACCGTCGAGTAAGCTTTCGCCATGACGAATGAGCGAGCGGTCATGCTTTGCATTCATCTAAACAAAACTATGCCAGGCGCGTTGGGTGGGATACAGATGGGTAGCGCTGGTTCTGCCACCGTGCCGAAATGGGTAGCAATGCCCGGCACTGATCATACTTTCCACGTCTCTGCTTTGCTGAAGGATGGAAGGCTCCCTTTGCGCGGGCCAGTCATTCAAAAAGACGGCAAGGGCCGCTTCCTTTACATCGTCTGGCGATCTGTGGATGGCGTGGTTTCAAGAAGGGCAAAGCTCTATGTGGAAAGCATTACTCAGGTAATGGTTGATTCGGAGTTGCCGATTCGTGCCGAATTCCCTGGCCTTGCCAAAGACGGTTTGCCATGCTGTGCAACTGTCAAACCGCTGGAAGATTGGCAAGCTGCCACACCGTAACCCGAATAGTGAATAACAAACTCCGAATCGCGTTGCTATTTCAGAAGTTTGTCCGTCAACCACTGGAGCGCTTTCAATAACACAGTGCCAAAGGCGTTGTCGTCATGCCCGACAGGTGACGGGTGACCGGGCTATTCAAAGATCAGGTCGTGTGCCACTGTTATCCAAGTGAACTAATGTGGGGAAGTTCCAATGCCTTCGATAGGGATAGCAGTGCTTCTTATGTGACTGTCAACTAGAAACACTGCTGTTTCTTCGAAATCCCGATCTTGCATCGGGATGCCACACGACTCAAGTAGAACAGGTAGGCCACCCGTCGGAGGAGAAACCACCACACTCCTGAGGCTGCTATTACTTGAGCCTCAGCATTGTCGCTTCGTTCCGTAATGCTGAGGCATAGAAAATCTCCACGGGCGAACTGACTAGCGGTTGCAGCGGGGGAGGGCGCCGTGCTGCTGCTCGTACTCTTGGAGGAGTTCTTTACACCGCGCTTCGGGGTCGGCGTGCTCTTCACAAATGAAACTGGTCGAAATCTGGGTGCAGGTGCCAAGTTTGCCGGAATAGTGCTCGTTTAGTTTTTTGCGAATGCCCTCCGGCCCGGTAAAGCCAATGTAGATCGTTGTGCTTCCGCTGAGGCACTGGTACACGCCAGGCCCTTCTGGGGTCTTGTTCACCGATCCGGTGGGGAATGACTGTTGGGCTCCTAGTAACGACAAGGGGAGCGGACAGTGTACTCGGTCGGCGGCTCTGGCTCTGGGCTCGGTTCGTTTGATGGAGGGTCGGCCTCCTGGACGACTGGCCTTGGTGGGCTGGTTGACCTGCTGGACCTCCCCGGTCGCGAAGCGATGAGTGTGTCTCTGTGTAATCAGGGCCACGCCTTCGACTGGCTCTGCATGGCATTGACTGTCAAAGTCTCTTGTGGATCTTGAGCGTTTCGACAAAGTACGAGTTCGTGCCAGATAGTCCGAAGGAGTCACTCCCATCGTTGAAGATAGCCTTAAGGGTCTTACCTTGAAACAGCGTGTCGTAGGGATCGCCGAACACGTTTCGGAGTTCGACGAGGCTCTTGCCGTCACCGCCAATGATCGCCTGCGTCGTCATATCGACCGTCTTGCCATCATTGATCTTGAACAAGTACGTGCCGTCACGTCCCTTGAGCGAGATCGATGCGTCTTTGACCGCTTTGATTTTTCCAAACCCTTCTGCAAAAAGAAAGCGAGCGAGTTTTTCTGCCGCCTTTCGCTGACCGTCGTTCCGCGCATCGAGATAGATGTAAAGCGCGTCTTGCGGGGCGGCTACGAATGCAAACTTGAGCCCCGCCAGGTTCTGTCCGTCGAAAGATCCGCTCGTTGCGCTATAGACTCCTAACGCCCGACACCCTGTCATTGCTCCTGTGCTTTCAAAAGCGCAAGAACTCGCGCAACTACAGCCTTCTAAAAACGTTCCTTGAAAAATGAAATCCAACCCATCGGTTGCCCGCGTCCCCATGGAAATGGGAGATAGGAGTAAGGAAGCGATAAAGAGCATAGTGGTCATCGCGACCTATTTTGTCATATTGACATGATCGGTATCAAGACACATAAGGCCCGTGACGAGTGACTTAGTCCTGCTACTGCTTCGGCCAGAAGCGCGCTTTGAGGATCGCGACGACCAGAGGTTCCAGGAGCGGATCGTCGGGTGAGAACTGGACGGTGCCCGTCGAGGTTTTGTAGTCCTTCAACTCTTTAGTGAACTCCCCCACCGTGTGGCCGGGGAAGAACGAGCAGTGCTTCTTGAACGCCGCGAATGCCACGCTCGTGCGATTGAACTTGTACGTCGGTATGCCGTAACTGATGACCTCCTTCGCTTCCGGGACCGTCTTGCGGATGAGCGAACGCAGTTTTTTTAGCGCGGCGCGCGCCTTGTCCGATTCGACTCGCGCCAGATACTCATCGACGCTCGACGGAGGGTCTGGTTTCATCGCCCGGTTTTACCCGCGTGTTAGATCCTTTCTCTCTCGATGCCTCGGCACCCCCGGCGCCGAGGCTTGAATACGGTGGCTATGAGCCTCGGTACGAGGGCGTACCGAGGCATCAAACCTCCATGTCACCGGGCTAGGTCGGTGGTCCTGGGTTGATGATCCACGTCCCGCCGCCGACCGAGGTGCTGGTGCCGAACACGACCTCCGTGAACACGTCGAAGAAACTGTCGAACAGCAGGTAGTTCCCCTGCACGGCGGGGACCCCGATCGGCCCTGGCTTCGACCAGGTGCCGATGAAGAGCACGACGCCCCCTTCTAGAGATGGCGGCCCAGGGTCGACGATCCCCACCGCGCCGAACGGCGACGCCAGCGACTGGTCCCTCTGCACAGCGGGCAAGCCGATTGTGCCCTGCAGGTCGAAGAAGACGTCGAAGAAACTGTCGCTCGCCGGGTCGTAAGCGTCCTCCATGTTCCCGCCGCCACGGATGCCCGAGGTTGGGAGCCCGGTATTGTCGTTGAATATCTGCGCCAGGTCCATCTCAAGACAGCCCCCACCGGGGCCGACGCTGGGGAGCCACGAACCCGTCCACCTTCCGGTTACGTCCGGCACGCTGATCGGGCCGGGCTTCGTCCAGTTCAGCCCGCCCTGCATCTGAATCTGGACGGTGACACCGCGATCCAGGAGGTTCCCGAACGCGTCGGTCACGCGGTAGCGCAAGGACATGAACACCACGGGGGACAGGTTCGGGTCGATGATCGAGTTCGGATCGATGATCCGTGCGCGGCCAGCGAACGCGATGGAGTTGCCCTCCCTGTCTCGCCCACTGCCGCCCATCGTGCCGTCGGACCGGACGAACCCGGCGACGGGGAAGAGGTGCGGGACCGGGTCTTGGACGGCGGGGACCCCGATCGCGCCTTGGAACCGCCCCCTCGATTGCGCGAACATGTCGAAGAACGATACGTCGACTTGAGGTGGGCCGGGATCGATGATCCCGTGCTCGCTGAACCCGCTCCAATGCCCCTGGATGTCGGTCTGCGCCGACGCGATTGGCGCAATGGCTGTAATGGTAACGACTGCCGCGAGCGGCACAAGGGCCGCGCGTACTGAAAACCTTGGACTCATAATGTTCCTCGGCTCTCCAGCACTCTGGAGAGCACCACACCTATATTGTCACAGTTAAGCGCGCCCAGTGCCAGCAAAACTACGGGATACGGGGACGGACTGTTTGTGCCTCAGCAGTGTCGTCGTTCCTCCTCAGTACTGCTGAGGCATCGCAACAGTCTTACTTCACTCCGCCGCGGGGGTCGTCTTTGGGGTTAACGTAGGTGATTCCCCATGGGCCGATACCGTGCAGTTGCACGATCGTTTCGGTGTTGCCTGTGAATGCGAAGTGGCGCTGGCCGGTCTTCATCATTGCGAAACTTCCGACCGAGAGGCGAGACGCATTGCTCTCGTCGAACTTTTCTCCGAGCCCCATATAAAACGAGCCCTGGAGGACCGTGACATGCTCGTCTGCAGGGTGAAAGTGCGGCGGGACCTTGTAGCCAGCGGGCATCTTAATTCGCAGCGTGAACGCGCCTGCCTTGGCAGGGTCGCCTTCGAGCACTGTCGCCTGTGCGCCGGCGGGCAACGAAGCAGGCGCGGGGCCCCACTTGATGTCGTCGGGCGTGACCATGGCGTGCATGTCGCCGTTCTGCGTGCCTGTCGTGTCGTGTTGGGCGGTGGCGGTGTAGCCACCGATCAGGAGTACGGCGGCGACTGCGCCACCAAATGCGGCAAGTGTTTTGTTCATTGGTTTCCCTCTGGTGGGAGTATACGCATTTGCCTGCGGGTTGTCTCGCGATGCCTCGGCACCTCAGTCGAGGCTTGGAGACGGTGGCTTGGAATCAGCCTCGGTACGATGGCGTACTGAGGCATCAAAAGAGCGAGCAAAATGTGGCTCTGTCACTTTCCCCGAAGTACGACGCTTACGGTATCGCGAAGATTGCTCTGGGACACAGGGTTCGGGCCAATCCAGCTTTCACTAATGTGAATTAGTACCGTCTGACGTCTAGGTGTAGAACCGCTTAATGCCAATGCGTGCACAACCACCTCTGTCGCACCAGGCTCAATCAAGAACGTCCCATCAAGGCTGCCTGTAAAATTAATGCCCCCTTCAGGATTAACAAGCGTCATATAGAGTCCACCATGATTGCCATTCAAAAGCTTGATCCGAAGGTCAGCGGCAGGAAATCCAGACGCGGCGGGCCTAGGAGTCAATACAGTTGTCTTTACATAACCAGAGCTGAGCACCTCCAAGAACTTAGTGTCGACAACGCCAATAACGTTACCAGGAAACTCAATTTGAAGAGACTGAGGTGAAACAAGAGTTCCGAATTTCTGCCGGCCAAATATGGAAATTGTGCCTACAGATTGCCCAGCCTCAAAAATGACTCGACCAAAGTACCTTTCAGTACCGCTCGATGACCATAGCTGACCTTCGGGATTGGACACTGTAGCGAGAATGCCCCCGTGATTTCCATTCTGAAGTCTGACGGTGAGTTCAACTGGTGTACCGCTTCCTCCTACGACACTGCTCGCTGCCAACGAAGATGAGTCGTAAGCCGATGAATGAATCGCTATTGTCCATGTCGCGAAAGTATCGTAACTGAAGTTAGGAAACTTCAGAGTGAACGTCCGATACGCAATAGGCGTACCGAATAGCTGCGCCGCGTACACGCTCGTCGATGCTTCCGTCTCCCCTGCTAGAAAGCCAAGATTTTGATTTGCGAATAGAAGTCCATAGCCGTCCGAACTATCCAGTCTGGCACCTATGCCCCCGTGATCGCCGTTGAGAAGATAAGCAGTAAACGTAGCAGGAACCCCGCTTCCACCAACAAGGTCGGTCGTCGAAATAGATGAATTAGAATAACCTGTGCTCCGAACTGTCACAGGGAACTCGAAAAGTTGAGAGTACTCCCTCCAAGCTCCAACGCGTAACTGTAGGATCTGCGTGGTCACGGGCGATCCAAATACTTGTTGCGCCCAAATGGGCTCGATCCTTTCGTCCTCTTCTGGGGTAATGAAGAATTGGGAATTACCATATGAGCCGCCAACCAAGACACTATTTGGAGTTCCTGTTTCGTCGGCGCTATCTATAAAGCCTGGAACAATATTAAATCCCTCTCCAGCGGTGAGCAAATGAAGTTTTAAGAATTGTCCACTGCCCCCTATTAGCTCATTCCCCTCTAGAAAGGCATCGACGAGTGCTCGCCAATGAATGTCCACGCCGATGAAGGCTTGATTCTCACCCGTGATGATACTGTACGCATAGATAGCAGCACGTTCGAACAGCGCTCCGTGATAGTCAGTTGACCGCACTTGCCAAGAATAGTAAGTAGTTGGCCCAATAGTAATTAGCCTGACTAAGTCGATGTGACCAGTTGAAGCGAGTGCATAGTATTCTCCCGTCACTGACGCGGTACCTGACTCGGTTAAGCCAACATAGTACGTACTTGGACCAGCAGACATCCCACCAAATTGCGCTCGAACGCTCGACGCTAGGCAAGTAAAAATACAGGCAACGAGAACGACGAAGCGTTTCATAGAAATATATGATACACGAGAAATTCGCTTAGTGCCTCACTAACCTCTCCCTAGGTGCAGGGAGAGGAGGTCAGTAGTTCCTTTTTGCAACAAGCTCGGCGACGGACTTCTTCAGCGGGAGGAGTTCTTCGTCGACGGTCTTCTTGTTCAGTTCCGCTAGCGACCTGACTGCTTT
>CAYYZP010000256.1:0-2882 GCA_964476165.1 uncultured Fimbriimonadaceae bacterium | reverse complement strand
GCTCTGTTTGCCGGACTGAAAATCTAAGGCTCGGGCTTCCACTCGACGTGCCCGTCGGCGTAGGCTACTGCGCGACCGTATTGGGTTTGGATATGGCCAACTTCCGTGCTCGCCGGATCTTTCATGTCCTCATACTTACCGCCCGCGAAGGTGTAGATGAAGTCGCGGATGACATCCTCGTTCATGATGTACGGCATCAGGTCAGTCCTAACGCTCACTCCGGCGGGGATCGTATCGTCGTTGTCCGCTGCGAACATGAGCAGGCCAAGAACGCACTGTCTGGCGTCACTCATGACTTTTGTTTTGAGTGCTTCTAGTTCGATTCTCTGATACTCCTCAAGGCTGAGTTCCTTCAGGCGCTCAACAAAAAGCGCGCCCTTGAAAAGAAACACGACAAATCTATAGTTCGGGGATAGGGCCGCTTGTTCCGCGTGCTCTGCTACAAGCACTTGAGGTTTCTCCGTTATAATCGTTGACTTTAGCCGCCATGACTTAGCGGGAATACCGCCTTGCGATTCTGCAAGAAGAAATAAGTCTGTCGGAGGCTTAGCGCTAGAAAAAGTGTCACGCGGACGAGGTATCTCAGCCCAAGTCTCTGAATTCAAATCAAATTTGATGAATCGTTGCTCGTGACCCTTGATATCGGCACTTCGGTACGTAACTTCGAGCAGGAACTGTTTGCCGTCGGGAGTCCACGAAAAGTCGCCCGCGCCCTGAAAATTTCGTCGGAGGAATTGCGGCTGGCCAATCGATCCGTTAGGATTAAGTCGCTGAAGTGTGACATCGCCAACCTGGGTTCCCTCGAAAATCGCACGACTGTCCTCCGTCACGACGACACCGAATGGACTCGTCGGAGACAAGACGAAATAACTGTGCCCCATCCATCTATCGCTTCCGGAAACTGGCTTTAGAGATGCGCTCTGTGGATCCAAACAGTAAGTGGTTTTAACGGTCATCATCAACTGACCTTCGCTGGGATCCGTCGCAACATAAGACGATTCACTCGGATCGATCATGACGCTGACGATCGCTCGCTCTACTCTCGCAAACCACTCGAGCGAAACGTATTTGAATTCGATCCTTGGATCCAATTCAATCCTCTTCAAAAGCGAGGACGTACTATCCCAGACGAGTAGGCTCTTCTTCGCATTGTCTGAGCGCGTACTGTCATAACCAATGGTGCTTCCAGGCGTCGACTCGACAAAGGCTACAACGAATCGGCCAGAAGGGGAAATGAAGAATGCCGCGACCTGTTGCCCGATAACACGCTCAGCCGGAAAGACAACGACAGCCCGCTTTTCAGTCAACAAGACTGGAAGCACCTTCTCCTGGGCAAAAGCCACAGGCGGGGTTAGCGCCAGAACGAGCAAAAAGAGTGCTCTCATGCGCTCATGTTAGCCTAGACTTGGCCCAATCCGTACAGGTCGTTCAAACGTCTTAACAATCTGGAATGCTCCTAACCACGCTTTGCCTGTTGACCTGCCTGACTAATGACGAGGCACTGACTTTCGCCTGGAAGCCGGTAAAGGGCTCGATGGCGACCTACGACTTTTTCATGGAGGGCAAGGACGCCAAGACGAACGGATCGGTCGAGGCAGCCATCGAGCGCAAGGTCGTCGAGGTCAAGAAGGACGGTTCGTACAAAATCGTCAGCCGGGTGCTCGGTAGCATCGTGCGCATCGCGGGCAGCGAGATCAAGGACGAGACGACGCACGAGACCACGGCGACGTTTGACTCCTTCGGGCGGTTGAAGGAACTGAAAGGCGAGAAGGGGGGGGCGGAGCGGTACCGCCACGCGCTTCTCACGCAGTTCGTCAGGCCAGAGAGTGCGATCGATATCAAAGGCACGTGGCGGTACGAAAGCAAGGTGCCGAAAGTCGAGGGACTGGGCAGCGTTTCGGTGCTCTACACGTTCAATGCCATTGAGGGGGGGGTAGCGACCGTCGGTTTCGTGTTCGTCGAATCGGAGGTCCCCGATGGACAGAAGGCGACGGGCACATGGTGGATCGACGTCAAGTCGGGCGAGATCGAAAAGATGGAGGCACGAGTGACCAACTATGTCGGATCGCCGGGCTCGGTGGCCAACGTCAGGCTCGTCCGTCGCAAACCTGAGACAAAAGCCAGATCGCGCAGTTGAGTTTCGACTGTCTTCCGCTCTCCACAGACCGCCCGTCGGCGAAGAGGAGAGTTAGTTCGTTCTCGTCTGAGTCAAATCCTATCCCTTCTTTGCCAATGTCGTTGACGGCGATGGCGAACACGCCCTTTTTTGCCATCTTCTCGCGGGCGGCTAGCAAGTCACCCGATGGCTCGGCTGCGAAAGCAACGGTACGACAAGTTTTAAGAGCGGCGACCTCAGCGACGATGTCCGGGTTGGGCACGAGGTTGAGTTCGGAGGTGGTCCCCGACCTGATCTTTCCCTTCACACTCTGAGCGGGCCGATAATCGGCGACCGCCGCGACGGAGACGAACAAGTCAGCCCCCCCCACCGCTTTCAAAACGGCATCCCGCATTTCCAGCGCGGTCTTCACATGGATCACCGCCGCCTGCATAGGTAGTCCGGCGCGTTGTGGGCCAGCGACCACGGTCACGTCCCCCCCCATGAGCAGTGCGGCTCGCGCGACAGCCGCGCCCATTTTTCCGCTCGACCTGTTGCTGAGTACGCGCACATCGTCGACCGGCTCTTCAGTTGGCCCGCTGGATACGACCACTCGCTTGCCCTTTAGCAAATCTGTCGCGCTCAAGACCGACATGACAGTCTGAACAATTTGCACGTTGCCCGCGAGTTTCCCCTGGCCGTGTTCGCCGCACGCCACGACGCCTTCAGCAGGTTCGACGACCGCCGCCGCACGCGCCCGCAACAAGGAAAGCCCGCGCTGAGTCGC
>CAYYZP010000255.1:0-2619 GCA_964476165.1 uncultured Fimbriimonadaceae bacterium | reverse complement strand
CACGGATATCAGGTCGAGATCGATCCTACGAACCGAGCGTTTTCCGGTGGCGTCTACGACGAAGCCCGTCGCGGTTGGCTACAACAGCCTTCGAAGACCGCTTTCAAAGGCGACGCCTGGAACAAGTACCGCATCCTAGCCGTCGGCGACCACATCCAAGTCTGGGTCAACAACACTAAGACCGCCGACCTCCGCGACGACGTCGACAAGTTCGGTTTCATCGGTCTCCAAGTCCACGGGGTGGGGGACAGAAAAGACCCGATCGAAGTCCGTTGGCGCAACGTCCGCATCAAGGACCTCGCTGTGCCCCCACCAAAGGGCGCACAGTTCTTCATGTCACAAAGAGATGACGCCGCGAAGTGGGAAAATCTCAAGTCGCCGGGCCAGCCGATCGGATGGAACTGGAAAGGCGGCTTCTTCGAGTGCGAGCCGAGTTCCGGAAGCATCATGACCAAACAAATGTTCGGCGACTGCACGGCGCACATCGAGTTCTGCGTCGACGACAACGGACTCACAGGCCAAGCCAACGGCAACAGCGGCGTCTATCTGCAAGGCCGGTATGAAGTCCAGATTCTCAACTCCGCCGGCCAACCGCCTGCGATGGACAACTGTGGTGCGATCTATAGCGTGAAGGCGCCCGACTACAACATGGCTTTCCCTGCCGGCGAGTGGCAGTCCTACGACATCGACTTCACAGCAGCAAGATGGGGGAAAGGCGAAAAGATCGCCAACGCAAAAATGACCGTCTACCACAACGGCACGCTGATCCACAAGAACGTCGAAGTCCCGCACCACACCACCGCAGGCCGAGCCGAAAAACAGGGCGACGGCGGCATCTACCTCCAAGACCACGGCAACCACATCCGCTTCCGCAACATCTGGGTACTGCCGAAGTAACACGGAGGCTAAGGGAACATCGGTGGGGGTGCCACGGGTAAGAGCACCGCAAGTTCTAAATGTCCCACAGATTTACCTGCGCTTACCCGTGCCGCTTGAGCAAAGTTATGAGTGGTAAGAGGGGATAGGTGGGGGTGCTATGGGTTTCGCCGCCACATGATTTCGCACTTGCCTACAACCCAATCGGCGATACCCGTGCTCCGCGCCGCAGACTTTCAATCTCGTCCGAATCCCTCCCCCCGTCTGCCCGCTTCAATCCACGGTGGCTTCCGCGATCGGGGGAGGCTAGGAGGGGGCATCGCAAAGGTTTTGGTAATGATCTGGGGGAATATGAGACCTGAGCGATCCAACGACGATATCCCCCTCCTAACCTCCTCCGAACTGGAACCCCCAATTGAGGATGCAGTCGGCGTCGGGGGAGGGACACGGAAGGTACCCCCACCGCAGTGAACTCACCGTGGCCAAGGTTTCGACGCCCACTGCAAAAAATCAACATCGATGAACCGCCACAACTTCTCGTCCCCCTTTCCAGCCGATAGACCAATACGAGGACCAACGAGCACCGACCGCACCACTTCCCCAGGAACCAAAGACAAAGTGCCTCCACCCAATAGGTCAACCCCCGAATGTGACCCGTCCACAGCCAGCGCAGCCCCGATCTTCCCAGGCCCGGAAAGCAAATCAGACTCCGTAAAAGCCTTCGGCCGACGCAAACGCATCACCTCAACCCCTTCCAAAGGCAAAGTGCCGCGAACCAGCACCGCCCCTGCCTCCCCCACCGGACGGCAAGTGACGCAGAACATCCAATGGTTCCCATAAGTAAAGTAAACAAAAGCGTGCCCAGCCGGACCGAACATCGGCACAGTACGAGGAGTCATCCCACGACAAGCGTGCGAACCAAGATCGTCGCCCCCACCATACGCCTCGGCTTCCACGATGCGTACACAGCACGAGCCACTTACGATCTCACACCCCAACAGCCTCTGCGCGCTCTCGACCACAGAAGACTCCGTGAGAAACCGGCGAAAAGAATCTAGTCGTCGCCCATCCATTCGCCGTCAGGCACCGGTGCAAAAGAGCCCGCGCCGCCAAACAAAAGATCGACCTCTTGATGGTTCATCAGCACTTCGCGCGGGCGCGGGCCATCGCGCGCTCCCACGATGTTCCGCTCCTCCATCATGTCGAGCAACCGCGACGCGCGCTGAAAACCAATCGAAAACTTTCGCTGCAACATCGAGGTCGAACCCTGGCCCCGGTCGACCACCCAACGGACCGACTCTTCCCAAAGCGGATCGTCCTCCTCGTCGTCCCTCATCCGCGACTCCTTGTTCTCGATGATCGCCTTGATCGGCGACAACGTGTAGTGCGGCTTTTCCTGGTCGCGCCAGAAAGTACACACGTCCCCGATCTCTTTCTCAGTGACAAAACATCCCTGGATGCGCAGCGGTTTCGTCGCATCGATGGGAAGAAACAGCATGTCGCCTTTGCCGATCAGTTTTTCCGCGCCGGCCTGATCAATAATAGTGCGCGAATCGATCTGCGACGACACCGAAAACGCGATGCGCGAAGAAATGTTGGCTTTGATCGTCCCCGTAATTACGTCCACGCTTGGCCTCTGAGTCGCAATCACGATGTGGATGCCGGTCGCGCGCGCGAGTTGCGCCAATCGACAGATCGATGTCTCGACTTCGTTCGCTGCCTGCATCATCAGGTCGGCGAGTT
>CAYYZP010000254.1:0-2990 GCA_964476165.1 uncultured Fimbriimonadaceae bacterium | reverse complement strand
TCATCAGGTCGGCGAGTTCGTCGATGATCACCACAAGGTAAGGCATCTTCTCTTCGGTGGCGAACTTCGAGTTCCATCCGTCGATGTTGCGCACGCCCTTCTCGCTGAACTTGTCATACCGGCGGTCCATCTCGCGCCACACAGCCCTCAAGACCCCCGGCGCTTCCTTCACGTCTTTCACGACCGGGTACATCAGGTGGGGGAGCCCCTCGAACAAAGTGAGTTCGACCCGCTTTGGATCGATCATCACCATGCGTAGGTCTTTGGGCGTGTTGCGCATGATGAGCGACATGATCACTGTCGCCAGACAGATTGACTTGCCGCTGTTGGTCGCGCCGCCAATGAGCAAGTGAGGCATTTTCGTCAGGTCCGTGTAGATCGAATTGCCGCCCACGTCCTTTCCGAGCGCGACGCGCAACGGGGAAGTGTTGTCGTGGAACTCCAGACTGTCCGCCATCTCGCGCAACGTCACCATCGTACGAACCGATGTAGGAATCTCCACGCCGATGGCGTTCTTTCCTGGGATCGGCGCCTCTACGCGCACGTGCGAAGCCGCCATGTTCATCGCGATGTTGTCCGCGAGGTTCGTGATCTTGCTCACGCGGATTCCGGGCCCGAGTTGAATCTCGTACCGTGTAATCGTCGGCCCCGTCGTTACGTCGTGGACGTTCGCGTCGATCCCGAACTGCTCGAGAGTCGCCTCCAGAATCTCGATGTTTGCCTGGATGTCCTTAGGCGATTTCTTGTGCGCCTGCGAGGGCTCGGCCAAGAGCGATAAGGGGGGGAGCACGTACTCGCCCTTCTTCGTCTCAGTATCAAAGTCGAGCGGAATCTGCTTTGTTGGTTTAGCCGCAACATCCGGCTCGGCTTTCTTGGCCGCCTCAGGAACGACGCGCTCTCTCAGTGCGACCAAAGCCTTGTTCGGCTTCTTCTTAACTTCAACAGAAGATTCACCAGTAACCGACTTCGAGCGCCGCGCCTCGATCATGTCTTTCACCAAAGCCACGAGATTGCGCAACGGCGCGTCCATGCACAGCACCAAACCAATGGCGATAAACGCGACGATGCCAACCGCCATACCGTTGCCAAGCAGGCTGCTAAATCCCCAAGCCACCAAAGCCCCGACATACCCCCCCGACGCCTCAACGACGCGCGGATCAAAGTAATCGCCCTCGATGGACCGCGAGATCGCGCCAGTGGAGCCAAGAAAAACGAGCAGCGCGCCCCAAGAAACGCGAGCCATGCCCACCCGCGCCCGACCGGCCAAGAGCGCGACACCAGCGACAGCGAGCACGACAGGCACCGCCCAAGCGCCAGAGCCAAAAAGAGTCCGGAAAAATACGGCAAGCCCGTCCCCTAAATACCCCCCGTTGCCGGCAAAAAGTGCAATGGAAACGATGATCGCCACTGCAAGGAGTGCGATCCCGGTGGCGTCAAACGACTTGTGGGAGCCCTCTGGCACCGTTCGCCTGGTCCGAGTTCTGTCGGCGTTCTGAAGAGTCGGCATCCTGCCCTCGATCAGCCCATCCTAGGCTGTCTCACATCTATTATAGCGGATAACCTCATTTGATCCCAGCAAAGAACCCCACGGACGCCAGACAGAGCCATAAAGCCGTCCCTCCGTAACTGATGAACGGGAGCCACAGACCCACCACGGGCAACACCATTAGGTTCATTCCGATGTTGGCGAAAAAGTGGAACCCCAGAGCGGCCAGCACCCCCGTCCCCGCTAGGCTCATGTAGTGGTCGGTCGCGTTGTGGCAGCAGTGCCAACAACGATAGAAGAACAAAGCGTAGGCGCTTATAAGCAACAGCACGCCAAGCAGCCCGCCTTCTTCGCCGATCACCGAAAAAACGAAGTCCGTCTGCTGCTCAGGAACAGATCCGTTCGCCTTGAGGTTCCCTTTCAGATAGCCAGAGCCGAACGCCCCCCCCGAACCCAGCGCGACGAGCGCGCGCGTCTGTTGATACCCCTCCTCCTCTGGGTCAGGATTGATGAAACTCACCACGCGGCTTTTTTGCTCAGTCGTCAAGACGCGCGGGAGGTTCCACGCAACCCCGATGAGTACCACTCCAGCGACCAATGACACGGCGATGAACTTCCAAGGCACACCAGCGACGACCGTGACCGCAAACCAGATCGCAACGAGCGTTAGCGTCCCACCAAGGTGCGGCTGCTTAAAAACGAGCAACAACGGCGGAAGGAGGTGCAAAATCGAAAGAAAGAACGTCGAAGGCTTCTTGATGTCCTCCATGCGGTTGTAATAAAACGCCGCAAGCGTCAATGCTAGCGCGATCTTACAGAACTCAGAAGGCTGGAACTGGATCGGCCCCAACTGCAGCCATCTCTGTGCCCCCCCCGCCGACACGCCGCGCACGAACACGGCCAGGAGCATCGCGAGATTGACCACGTATAGCACGCTCGACGCCTTGCGCCAAAACTCGCCCGGTATCTTCCAAAAAAGCACCAGAGGCACCAGCCCCATCAGCAAGAACACGCCTTGCTTGGAAAACCACCCCGTCCCACGCGCATGGTCGATGCTAAAAAGCGCACCGAGACCAAAGATCAATAATATCCCAGTCGCAATGAAAAGGAGCGCCGTGTTCCCCCCGCGCATCGCGGAGTCACTGGGGGCGAATCCTCTCGACTCCGACCGTGTCATGGATTCTTAGACGTCTTTGCCGGAGGCATCGGCTCTCGTGTCCCACTGTAAGGAAACTCGCGCTTGATGATCCCCTTATTGGGAGCGATCCAAAAAACGAGAGTCATCGAGACGTCCTGCGGCGAGCCGGACTCAATGGCAAGGTCGACCGAAACTTTGATCGTTTCATACTGGCCCGCGACCGTGTTCAAAATCTCTTTCTCGGTCTTAATGTTCGCTTTTGCCCCACGGTCCCTTTCTCCAAACTTGTAAAGACCTTTCCATTCCCACGAATCGCCAACATCGAACGGGTATTTGAGCAATGTTAATCCTGGCTCGAACACTTCA
>CAYYZP010000253.1:0-6329 GCA_964476165.1 uncultured Fimbriimonadaceae bacterium | reverse complement strand
TTTGAGCGCGCCTTCGAGCGAGAGGCTTGCGTCAGCGCCGCGACCAAGAAAGAACACGATGGGGGTGTCCTTGAACCGTTTGGCGAGTTGCTGCATCTGGGGTTCGCACTGGATCGCCTCTTGGATGAAGTCGCCGAACTTCCGCAACTGCCTCACGCAATGGCCCACCCTGACTCCCGGCATTTCGCGCACCTGCGCGATGTAGAGAGCCAAGACGAAAAGCACGACGACTTGGGCCACATAAGCCTTTGTGCTCGCGACTGAGATCTCTGGCCCAGCCTGAGTGAACAAGACCTTGTCGCACTCCCTTGCCATGCTCGATCCGACTACATTGACGATGCCGAGGGTCCTGATTCGACGGGCTTTGCAAAGTCTCAGTGCCGCCAAGGAATCGAGCGTCTCGCCCGACTGGCTCACGAAGATCGCGATCGAGCGCGATGACAAGATCGGGTCGCTGTATCGGAACTCGCTCGAACAGAACACGTCCGTCGGGAGGCGAAGCAACTTTTCGAAGAAGAATTTCGCTGCAAGACCGGCGTGGTAGGCCGTACCGCAGGCAATGATGTTGACGCGATCGATGTCTTGGAGCACGTGCTCACTGAACATGTTGTCCAGTACCACTGTGTCCTTTGCGGTCAGTCTCCCGGCCAGACACTGATGGGCGACTTCAGGCTGCTCATGGATCTCTTTGAGCATGAAGTGCTCGTATCCGCCCTTTTCTGCCGCCTCGATGTCCCAGTCTGCAGTGAACGATTTATATTCGACCGGATTGCCGTTGAGGTCCGTGACCCGCAGCCCCTCGGCGGTGACGATGGCGATCTGACCGTTCTCGATCACGACGACCTCGCGCGTATAGGGCAAAAGTGCGGGGATGTCGCTCGCCAGAAGCGTCTCGCCTTCGCTCAGTCCGACGACGAGCGGACTTGCTGATCGCGCAGCCACGATCTTGTCCGGCTCGTCCGAAGAAAGGATGACGAACGCGTAGGCGCCTCGCATCTGACGGACCGCTCGCCTGACTGCTTCGTCCAACGCGACTCCTGCGACGTACTCTTTGCCGACCAAGTGCGCGGCGACCTCGGTGTCGGTTTCGGACTGAAACGTGTGCCCCTCTCTAACGAGCGCCTCTTTAAGTTCGTAATAGTTCTCGATGATGCCGTTGTGGATCAGCGCGATCTTGCCCGATTGGTCGTAGTGGGGATGGGCGTTGATGTCGGTGGGCGCGCCGTGCGTGGCCCAGCGGGAGTGCGCGATGGCGATGTGGGAAGTCGGGACGGAGCCGTTGAGAGAAGACTCGAGTTCCGTGAGTTTTCCGGCGCGCTTAATGGTCCGAAGCCCGGTGGGCGACGAGTACACGAGGCCCGCAGAATCGTAGCCGCGATATTCGAGCCGTTTAAGTTGGTCGAGGACGACTTTGACCGCGTTCTTGGTCCCCACGTATCCAGCGATGCCGCACACCGGTTAAAGTGTGGCACACGCTGCAGGTCTGGCCTATGGGGATAAACTAGCGGCAGGTCGTGAAACTCAAACTCTATCTGTTGTTGCTGCGCCCGAAGCAGTGGACAAAGAACCTTCTCGTTTTTGCGGCCTTGATCTTTACCAAGGGCTATTCGGACCCCGAAACGCTCGCGCTGAGCGTCAAGGCGTTTTTCGCGCTCTGTTTCCTGAGTTCGGCGGTTTATGCGATGAACGACGTTCTGGACGCTGAGCGTGATCGCGTTCATCCAGTCAAAAGAAAGCGCCCGATTGCCAGTGGAGGCGTTACTCCTGCGGAGGGGGTGCTGGTCTCGATTTTTTCATTGATCGTTGGCGGTGCTCTTGCCGCGATGTTGAGCGCAGAGTTCTTGTTGGGGGCCGTGTTCTACATTGTTTTGCAAGTCGCTTATAATGTGTGGTTCAAGAAGTCGCCAGTCATCGATGTGGTCGTGGTCAGCACTGGGTTTGTGCTACGGGCGGCACTTGGTGCGGTGGCCATCACCACGAGTATTTCCGGCTGGCTCCTGTTCTGTACCGGTGCGCTCGCTTTGCTTCTGGCCTGCGCCAAGCGCCGTCACGAGTTTCATCTGATGGGCGAGGACCGAAGCGCGAGCCGGTCGGCACTGTCGCAATACTCGTCGCAGGCGCTCGATGCGATGGTGGTTTTTTCGGCGGCGATCGCGTGCATGTCTTACGGCATTTACGCGATCGAGAGCAAGACGGCGACGCAGTACCGATCGCTCATTTTCACCGTGCCGTTCGTTGTGCTCGGAGTTTTGCGATACCTTTTCATTGCGTTTGCGCAAAACGACGGAGGTGAGCCCGAGACCATTTTGCTCACCGACCCACAGATCATCGCCTCGGTGGTGTTGTTCCTTGTGGCCGCCGTCTACGCCATGGAAGGCGGCGACATCCCCTTCTTGACCAACCCGGCCCGCTGAGCCTGGTAAATTCAGCGCGATGAAAGTCGCGGTCGTCGGTACTGGCTATGTCGGCCTCCCTACTGGCGCAGTCTTGGCCGACATCGGGCACGATGTCGTGTGCATCGACCGTGACGAGTCGAAGATCGAGCGCATCAGGCGAGGCGAGTCCCCGATTTTTGAGCCGGGGCTCAACGAACTGCTCATGAACGTGATCGGCTCGGGAAGGCTCAGGGTCTCGTCGAGCATTGCTGATGGAATCGCGGGGGCAAGGATCGTTTTCATCGCGGTCGGGACTCCTCCTAGTTCTGACGGCACTCCGGACATGAGCCAGGTGATCGGCGCGGCGGCGGAAATCGCTCGCGCTATCAAAGACCCGATCGTCGTCGTCAACAAGTCGACCGTTCCGGTCGGGAGCGGCGACCTTGTTGTTCGGACGATGTTGGAGGCAGGGGCCAAGCGGGATTTTATTTCCGTCGTGAGCAATCCCGAATTTTTGCGCGAGGGCTCTGCGGTCAAAGACTCCTTCGAGCCGGACAGAATTATCATCGGTGCAGACGATCATCGCGCTGCCGAGACCTTGATCGAACTCTATCGGCCGCTCGACTCGAAGGTTTTCGTTACAGACGTGAAGAGCGCGGAACTCATCAAGTACGCGAGCAACAGTTTTTTGGCGACGAAGATCAGTTTCATCAATGCGATCAGTCGGATATGCGAACTGAGCGGGGCGGACGTATCCGATGTTGCGACAGGCATGGGAATGGACCGCCGCATCGGCCCCGATTTCCTCAACGCCGGTCTCGGGTGGGGGGGGAGTTGCTTTCCTAAGGACGTGGACGGACTCATCGCCACTTCGCGCGCGCTTAGCTATGAGTTTGGAATCCTTAAAGAGGCCAGAGCGGTCAACGACGCGCAGGTCGAAAACTTTGTTGCCCGGGTCGAGAGTGCACTTGGGAGCGTTGAGGACAAGAACGTCTGCGTCCTCGGCCTCGCGTTTAAGCCGAATACTGACGACGTCCGGGACGCGAAGTCGATCGAGGTTATCAAGAGACTGCAGTCCTTGGGAGCGAAAGTCAGCGCCTATGACCCGGTTGCGATGGAGAACGCCCGCGATTCGCTTACCGACGTTCGGTTTGCCCAGGACGAGTACGACGCAGCCAACGGTGCAGACGCCATCGTGCTTGTCACTGAGTGGGGCCAGTTCAGACTGCTCGATCTTGTGCGGCTAGGATCGCAAATGCGGGCGAAGAACCTGTTCGACGGGCGCAGGATGTTCGACCCAGCGAGGGCCAAATCAGCCGGATTCCGATACTGGAGAATCGGCTCGATGCCTGAGTTGGAGTAACCTTTCTACGAGTGGCCAAGGTCATTGACTCACAAGCAGACATCAAAAACTGCCTCCCCGCGCTCATGAAGGAACTGCGGTCGGCCAAGGGAGTGCTCATTGGCACCCATCTGCACCCGGACGGGGACGCCATTGGCGCGGCTCTCGCGGTCTCGCTCATCTTGGACCAAATGGAGATCGAGCACGAGATTCTTTGTAACGACCCCCCCCCCTACTATCTCAAGTTTTTGCCCGGGTCGTCGAAGATCAGACAGACGCCTCAAATGGAAGGTCGGAGCCTGGCGCTCATTCTTGATCTTGAAGCGGTGAACCGGTTGGGATCGGTGCGACCGTACTTCGAAGCGTGCAAGCGGACCGTCGTCATCGACCACCACATCCCGCACGAGGCGCCCGGCGACTTACGCATCGTGTGTACCGCATCGCCCGCGACGTGCTCGATCATTCTGGACCTGTTCAGGGACAGTGAGATCAAGATCACACCGGAGATCGCCGACTGCCTCCTTGCGGGAATCCTGACGGACACTGGAAACTTCCGATACCCCAACACCGACGCGAGGTGTCTACACTCGGCCGGGTATCTGCTTGAGATGGGGGCAAACCTTACTCGGATTACGAAAGAGGTCTACATGAGCCGCGAGCGGCCTTCGATCGAATTGACTGCCTACGCCGTTATGAACATGAAGATGGCATGCGGCGGAAAGGTGGCGTGGGCGACGCTGCCACTCTCACTTTTTGAAAAACTACATGCGAACGAACAACACAGCGAAGGCATCGCCAATGAACTGCTGAGCATCAAAAGCGTCCAAATTTCCGCGATCCTCCGAGAGGCGAGCCCAGGAAATATCCGTGGATCGCTGCGTTCGGTCGGAAATTTAGACGTCGCAGCGCTTGCGCGGAAGTTCGGTGGGGGGGGGCACCACAACGCCGCAGGCGTCTCGCTCTCTTGTTCGCTCGAAGAGGCTGAAGAACTTATTTCTGGAGCGCTGGTCCAATGCTTGGATTCTTGCTGATCGATAAACCCCGAGGCTTGACCTCGCACGATGTCGTCGCCCGGCTTCGTCGGACGCTCGGCACCAAAAGGATCGGGCACGCGGGCACGCTCGATCCGATGGCGACCGGGCTGCTCGTCTTTGGTGTCGGCGCGGCGACGCGGTTTCTTCCGTTCCTCCAACTCGAACCGAAGGAGTATTCGTTTACCGTCGAGTTCGGTCTGGAGACGGACACTTATGATTCAGAGGGCACAATTGTTTCTCAACAGCCAGTACCGAGCGATCTTGAGGCACAAATTAGAACCCACATCTCTTCATTGACCGGCGCGATCGAGCAGATCGCGCCGATGTACAGCGCTGTGAAGAAAGACGGGCGCCCGCTTTACTCTTATGCCCGCAAAGGAGAGCACGTCGAACGCCCGGCGCGCCAAATCCGTATCGATCAATTAAGCGTGAGGAAAGTTAGTGGCACGATCGCTGAGTTTCATTGCCTGTGTTCGACCGGAACCTACGTCCGGACGATCGCGCATGACCTGGGCGCGCTCGTCGGCTGTGGCGCCCACACGACTGCGATCCGGCGGATCCGGTCAGGACAGTTTTCAGTCGCGGAAGCGATTGAGTGGGAATCGGCGAGCCCAGGATGTCTGCGCGACGTGGCTGTTGCGCTTGCGCCGATGCCTTGCATTACGCTGACGGCTATCCAGTCGCAGAGCGCGAGAAACGGACAGTCAGTCGCCGTTGATTCGACGATCAAGGAGGCGGCTCACGTTCTCCTCTATGGTTCGGACGGCTCGATACTTGGAATCGCTGAGGTCGAGGGGCGCGAACTTCGGCCCAAGTGCATGGTGCCGGTGGAGGAGTTCGTTGCTCCCTATTAGTCGGGTCAAAGGTCGGAAAGAACTGTTCGGCCATCTCCAGTGGTTTCTCCTCTGGGTGGGGGTAACCATTGCAGGGATATATCTGCCGCCGAGCCCGACGTTGCACGGCACTCACGTTCAACTCGGTCTTCCGCCTTGCCCGTCCGTCGTATTTTTTGGTCGGCCCTGCCTTGGATGTGGGATGACAACGAGCATAGCGGCCACCTTGCAATTGGATTTCGTCACCGCGTGGGCGGCACACCCGTTTGGAGTGTTTCTCTATTTCGTCTTCTCGGTGTCGGCGTTCGTCGCTGGGTGGGGGTGGGCCACGAAGACGAAGTTTAACACGGGCACTCGGCCTTTTCAGAGGTCGTTGATGGCACTGACTATCGCGTTTGCCTTATTTGGAATTGTCCGCTTTACGCAGACGCAGTACGAGCCGGGCAGTGCGTTTGTCCTCGGCTCAGCGCGCGAACAGGGTCGGTAGACCACCCGTATGCCAGAAGAGCACCCGACCGTGGATCTCGTTTTTTCGTGCGAGGTCCAAAAGTCCAGAAAACGCCTTTGCCGAATAGACGGGATCGAGCAGGATTCCTTCGTGCTTGATCAAATACCCGGTCGCTACCCCCCCCGCGTCGCTCGCAATCCCGTAGCCTGGCCCGACGTAGTCCAATTTGAGGTCGAAGTCCTCCTTGACCATCATTTTGTCAAGTTCAGTCAGTTGGTCGAGACCTGTCGCCAGTCC
>CAYYZP010000252.1:0-1746 GCA_964476165.1 uncultured Fimbriimonadaceae bacterium | reverse complement strand
AAGAACGTCCCAACCGAAAGATACGAGGCGGCGGACATCGATGGGGCGCAGTGGTGGCACAAGGTGCGCTACATCGTGCTACCAGGGCTCAAGCCGCTGATCCTCATCAACCTCTTGGGCGTGTTCATCGCGGGCTTTAAGGCTATGGAGAACATCTTTGTGCTCACGGGGGGCGGGCCGCTTTACTCGACGCACACGATCGGGCTCGAGGTGTGGACCAACGCCTTTGTGTTCCTCAAGTTCGGCTACGCGACGGCGGCGGCGTGGGTCATGGGCAGCCTGCTCATCGGGTTCACGGTGATGCAGATCCGGTACCTAACGAGCCTGAAGTTCACGACTGCGAGGCTGTGAGGCGGGCATCAGCGGCAAAGGCTGGATCCGGTGAGGCTAGATTCGAGGCTCTGTGACCCCAAGGCTTGTGCTGCAGACCTCCAAGAATGCTCCGAAAATGGAGGGTCGGCCTCCTGGACGACCGAATGTGCCGAGCGGGTGGGATTCAATGGGTGCCACGGTTTGACCCCGACTCCGGGAGGGGCAGGCCGTCGACGGGCCGACAGAAGTGACAAAAGGATGGTGGCGCGGTGGGTCGTCCAGGAGGCCGACCCGCCATGGTTTCTAAGTTAGTTGCTTGCGCGAGCAATTATTTCTTAGATGCGATTGCCATGAATACGCAGACCCGCTTCTCCTCGATGCTGAGGAGCAGGTTCTTGGCCATCTCGCCAAACCTGGGGCCCAGGAGAACGCCGGGGCCAAGTTTAGGCGGGCCCTCGACGGCGATCCGCTCGAAAATCCCGCGAAGGAAGTCGATGGTTTCGCCCGTCAGGTCGTTCCAGACCTGGATTTCAAACCCAGATTCACGCAAATAGCCCTTGAAAACTGCCGGATCGACGAGGAAACTGCCTTCGGCGGTTGTCGCCCAGGGGACGGGGAAGTGTGGAACCCCTTTTCCGACGCTAAAAAACTCATGCAGGGCCAGTTTTGAGCCTGGCTTCAGGACCCGAAAGACCTCTCGGACGAGATATGGCTTGTCCTCGATGTTCATGTTCATGTGTTGCATCCAAGCGCCGTCGAATGAACCCGACTCGAACGGTGTCGAAAGCGCGCTCCCGTGGACAAAACTCACGCTCGAAGCCAAACCTCGCTGCTTTGTGATTGACCGGGCGGCCTCGATGTACTCCTCGGTGAGGTCGACCCCGGTGACCTGGCAGCCAGCCATCTCCGCGAGGCACCGAGCCGGGCCACCGATCCCACTTCCCACATCGAGGATCGTCATGCCCTTGCCAAATCCAGACAGAGCGATCATTTCGCGGGTCGCAGCGAGCCCGCAGGCGTGAAACTGGTCGATGGACGCGATCTGCTCGGTGGTCGCGCCTTGGATAGTCGTGCCGATCTCAGCGAGAGAAGAGTCTAGCCTGCCCATCAGCCCGCCGGTTCCGTAGTGCGATTCGACGATCGTTGTGACGTTGCTCATCGTGCGAGTATAGATGAAGAGGGAGCGACGAGTGATGAACGAGGGACGACAACGTGACGACCATTGGCGACCACTTGATGATGCGCCCCGAGGTGTAATGGGGGCGATGGGTGAAGCGATCTTGGTGGCAGATGTGGGCATCGACGCGCGTTCCGCCGGGTCGGAGGCGGTCTACACCTATCGTGCAACCTCAGAAGTGCAGGTGGGGGCAGCGCACTTCGTTCCATTGGGAGTCAGGAGGGTGCTGGGGTTCGTTCTTGCGCTGCGCCGAGTGG
>CAYYZP010000251.1:0-2827 GCA_964476165.1 uncultured Fimbriimonadaceae bacterium | reverse complement strand
GCCGACCGCTACGCCCGCACCCTCCGCTGGGCGCTCGATCGACGGTGGTTCATGTTCGGTGGGGGATTCGCGGCTCTTGTCGGCGTATTCATGTTCATCGGTGGAAGTTTTGCGCGGAACATTAGTGGCGCAATCTTTTCGACCATTCCGATCCTTGTAATTTGTCTCATCATCGGTGTCGTAGCGTTCATAGGGAATGCCATTCGTGGGCGCAAAGGGGCAGCGAAATATATTGTTTTCGGACTTATGTTCGGTGCAGTCTTCCCAGTCGCCGCCGTCATCGGCTTCGGTTACTCCAAGTGGAAACAAGAGTCGGTGTTCAAGTTCGCGTTCTTCCCGCCGAGCGACCAGGGACAGGTGCAGATCAGCATCGAACTCCCGGCTGGTGCAAGCCTGGAAGAGACCTCAAAGGTCGTCGCCGTCGTCGAACAGAAAGCGATGGCGCACCCCGAGGCCGAATACGTCCAGTCCGACATCGGTCGGCGTGGGGGGGGAGGGTTCAGCGCTGCCAGTCTTGGCACCAACTATGGCCGTGTGACCGTCACGCTCCACGACAAGAAATCGATCATCGACGCCCTGTCGTTCTGGAAAAAATCAGATAAGCACCTAAGGACAATGGACGACACGTTCGTCTCTGCAGAACTCCTCCAGTCGATCGGCCGCGTCCCTGGCGCGATCATCACCGTAGCCGGTGGGGGACAGGGCTTTGGCCGACCGATCCAACTTTCGTTCCAGTCGAACGACGGCGAAGCCCTCGATGCGACCGCTCGAGCCGTCCTCGCGGGCCTCAAAGCCGGCGAGATCAAAGGCGTAGTCTCTCCCGAAATATCAAGCAAGGCGGGCAAGCCAGAACTCCGCGCCATCCCTGACCGCGTGAAACTCGGACAGGAAAACCTCTCCGTCGCGCAGGTGGGGGCAGCAATGCGTGTGCTCTACGAGGGCGACAACCAGGCGAAGTACAGGTTCCTCGGCCACGAGTACGACATCCGAGTCATGATGGACCTCGACGACCGCAACAACCTTAATCTGGTCGACCAAGTGCCGATCGCGTTCAGAGAAGGAAATCCAATCTACCTTTCGAACGTCGCGAAGATCACTCCGGGACAAAGCCTTGAAAAAATCGACCGCCGCAACGGCGCCCAGGAGGTCGCTGTCTCGGCAGACCTTCTCCCAGGCTTCGCCGCAGGAACCGTGCAGGCAGAGGTCGAAAAATGGATGACTGACAAAAAATTCATCCAAGAAAACGTCCAATACCAGCCGCAGGGCCAGGCGGACATCCAAGCGCGCGAATCGGGCTACCTGTTCGGAGCACTCGCGCTCGGCGTCGTCCTGGTGTACATGCTTCTCGCATCGCTCTACGACAACCTGCTCTATCCGTTCATCATCCAACTCGCGCAGCCGCAGGCGCTGGTGGGGGCGATCCTCGCGCTCGTCATCACTGACAAGACGCTCAACATCGTCGGCATGATCGGCATCATCGCACTCGTCGGACTTGTAGGCAAAAACGCGATCCTTCTCGTCGACTACACGAACACGCTCCGCGCGCGCGGAAAGAGCCGATATGAGGCGCTTGTCGAATCAGGGCGCACAAGACTCAGGCCAATCATGATGACCACGCTCGCGCTGATCTTTGGAATGTTGCCGGTCGCACTTGCAATCGGGCGCGGCTCAGAGTTCCGCGAAACCATCGGCATCACCATCATCGGCGGAGTCATGCTTTCGACAGTGCTCACACTGCTCATCATCCCTTGCTCCTATTCGATCTTCGACGACCTCTCCGATGCCCTCGGCGGAAAACTCCGAAGATGGACGAGGACCAAAAGCGACGTGAGCGCATACCGCACCGACCCAGACGCCTTCACCGCAGACCAAGAAGAACTACCCACCGTGCCAAAATAGGTCGATGGCATCCCAAGACCGCCAAGGAGTCCTTCAGTTCGCGCGAGAGAACGAAGGAAAGATCAGGCTGTGGCTCACCGTCTTGTGCGGTCTCGGGCTTATCGCCGACCTTTTGCACGCGTATAACTGGGCGGTCTATGTCGCAGTCGCCGCTGGATCGGTCCACGCGCTCCGCGCCTCTTGGCAATCGATCGCCGCGCGACAGATCGACGTCAACGTGCTCATGATCCTCGCCGCTGCAGGCGCAGCCTTCCTCGAAAGATGGACCGAGGCCGCTGTGCTCCTTTTCCTCTTTTCTCTTTCCGGGACCCTCGAAGACTACGCGCTCGCCCGCACCAAGTCCGCGATCGAGGGGCTCATTAAACTACGGCCCGAGACCGCGCTTCGAGTCACGCACGAAGGCAATGAAGAGGTCCCATTAAGTTGGCTCAAGGTGGGGGAGGTTGTGCGCGTCCGTCCCTATGATGCATTCCCGGTTGACGGTGTCGTTCTCACGGGGACGACCGACGTCGACCAGTCCGCGATGACCGGTGAGGCGCGCCCCGTTCCCAAGACCGTGGGCGACAAAGTCCTTGCCGGTACGACGAACGGTGGGGGCATGGTTCTCGTCACAGTTTCTGCGACCCTCCACGAAACCGCTCTTGAAAAGATCGTCGCCTTGGTGCAGGACGCGCAGGAGAACAAAGCAAGCGGAGAGAAGATAAGCGTGTGGTTCGGATCGCGGTACACCGTCATCGTCATTTTCGCGTTCCTCGTCTCAATCGTGGTCAGGACAGTGCTCGGCCAAGAGCCTGAGCCAGCGCTCTATGCGTCGCTGACCCTCCTCGTCGCTCTGAGTCCTTGCGCCATCGTCATCTCAACGCCAGCATCGACCCTCAGCGCGCTCGCTTGGTGCGCACGCAACGGCATCCTCGTCCGGGGGGGGGCG
>CAYYZP010000250.1:0-3689 GCA_964476165.1 uncultured Fimbriimonadaceae bacterium | reverse complement strand
ATCGGGATGCGCGATGGCGCGAATATATCGCTCGTTGACGCGGTCGGCAACGGAGGGCTCGCCGTCTATCTCTGCATTGAACTCCTTTAGTGTGCCTTCGGGATCCGTCGCTTTGAAGAACGCCTGATCCAGGCCGAGCGTGTTGAAGATCATGTGCTTTCGGCTTTCGACCGTGCGCACGAGCTTGATGATGTCGTCAATCTCCTTGGGTGGCAGGCAGTTAAGAATGCTGACTGTGTGGGGAACCGGATTCTTCTCAGGGTCAAGGAGCCGGTCCACACGGCCGATGCGCTGGATCAGTCGCACGGGGTTCCAATGGATGTCGTAGTTGAGGACGCACTCGGCCTGTTGCATGTTGACGCCTTCGCTGAGTACGTCGGTGCAGATGAGGACATCCACGCGTTCTCGGAACAATCGATCTTGAAGCGGGTGTGCGTTGTAGTTTGGACAAAACAAGAACAGAAGTTCATCGCGAGTTTCTTGCTTGACGTGTGAGTCAATTCTCGCTACTCCATGCTCCTGGAACCGATCTCGGAGCTGACCCTCCAGATAGTAGGCCGTGCGCTGGCTCTGTGTGAAGACGACGATTTTTTGCCCAGCGTCGAGTCGTACCTTTAGTAGCCGGACGATCCGTTCGAGCTTGAAGTCCTTTAGCCTCCGTGCTTCCATAGTGTCGCGGTGGATTTCCTTGAGAAACGTCAAATCCCGGATAATGTCCTTGCGCCACTTTTCGATGTTGAACTCTTCGCTCTTGAAATCGCCGAGCTTGTGATGCAAGTGTCGCTTGTCGATCGCATGTTGGAGCCAGGCGTCCAACTCGGTGCCGTTTTGGTCAGCAAGTTCGCCTTCTTCCACTCCACCTTCGAGGTCGTCCATTTCAATTTGGTTGATCGGTGTGCGGATCCAATCCAAGTGGTCGGCAACGTCGGATTCGGCCTTTTCGCCGAACACAAACTTGAGACGAGTGACGAGGCCCTCTCCTAGGCTCTGAATGATCCCTTGGAAGGCGGGCGGGCTGCTCTCCAACTGCTTGAGTGTGTTCGTGAAGATCATTGAGGCCAAGAACACTTCGACCTGAACCTTCTTGCCTTTGCGGACACCAGCGATGCGGTATTGCTCTGGAAGAAACGCTGCAAACTTGAGCCCATCGGATCTGGAAGGAAGAGTCGGCGGTTCGAACTCGGCGTCCTTGTCCTCTTCTAGCTTTTTGTATTCGGCTCTGGCCTTCTTCAAAAACGCGGCAACGGGAGCGAAGCGCTTATGACAGAGGTCTACCAGGGTTGAGTACGAATCGCTAAGCTCGTATTCGATCGCGGTCGGCTTCTCGCGGTTTGGGAAGAGCAGTACCTTGTCGACCTCTTTTGCCAATCTAATGCAGGTCGAGCGCTTTCGTTGGATCACGATGGACTGCATGACTCTGGCTAGCATCGAAGACTCGTTCTCGTAACCTCGCTCAAAGTTCAAAGGGAGCTGAGGGTGTTCTTCTTCTTTCGCCTTTTTGTCGAGAGCCTTGAGTTCGCCCCTTACGTCGTGGATCTTGTAACCGGCGACGGTGCCCTGTTCGTGCGTGATGAGCGCTAGTTGCGCAGCGAGATCGCGGTATTGAGTGTTGATGGGAGTGGCTGTCATGAGGATGACCTTTTTGTGCCCTCCGTACTCGGGCAAGTTCGGCTCAACTAGCCGGAACAAGTTGAGATAACGGCTGATGCTGGGCGTACGGAAGTTGTGCGATTCATCAACGACCACAATGTCTGCGCGCTCAATCAGTCGGCGTAGCTCCTCTTCGCGCTCGCGGTGCTTTGAAGGGTCTTCTTCGTCGTACTCGAACCCGAGGTTCGTCATATACATCTCGAAGATCGTTCCGAAAGGCTGTTGATATGCCCGCAAGAACTCCTCGAGGTAACCCCTCCAACTCGACGCCATTATGCTCTTGGGCGCGATTAGCAAGACGTTCTTCTTGCGTGAACAGAAGTGCTCCATCAGAGCCAGCGCGACGAACGACTTACCGAGGCCGACGCCATCGCAGATCATGACGCCGTTTTCGCGTTTGAGGATTTCCAGGGCTCTACGGTAGCCTTGCTCTTGGTGGGGGTGGAGCTTGTCGCGGATTCGGAGCGTGTCCTCTGCTCGAATGTCGCCTTGTCTGAATGCACCCCAGGCGAGCAATGCTCGTTGATAGATGGCGTAGGGATCATAGAGATCAATCTGTCGTTTGATTTCTTTTTCGACAACGTCGGTTACGTCGTCTTCGACCGCCTCCTCCCACCTTGCTTCAAACCAATCCTTTAGTTCAGCGGTCTGCTCCAAAGATAGGTGAACATTCAGTTCGAGGTTCTTTGTCAATCCAGGTCGCGTGAAGTTTCCACTACCCAGAATGCCGTATCTTGCATTCGGCCCTTGTCTCTCGTGGAGGTCTGAAATGTACGCCTTGGCATGAAACTTCTTGGCTGTATAGCATCGCGCAGAAATTCGCCCTTGTTTGAAAAGTTCGTGTACTTTCGATAACGCATCCAGTGTCGGGTCGACAAGTCTTTGCTCGGCGAGGTCCTTATCGGACATTTCGCGCATGCGTTGAAGGAGTTTTGCGCGCTGAGTACGATCCGCATCGTCACCGAATAGGATTCGTACCTTGTCGACCTGATGAAGGTGTTTGCTCACTATCGAAAGGGCATCCAACGAAAAAAACGCGGTCGCAATGCTCAGTTCTCGCGAACCGGATGTGATGTGCTCTATTGCGACGTGAAGGGTGTTGTCCCCCTGGTTGTCGATGATGGATGACGTAGACACGAACTTTCCGATTATACGCGGCATAGTTCTCTAGTGAGGGGTTAGTAGAAACGTCTCCCTCACCCCAGTTGCGCTTTGCGCCACAGACCCTCTCCCTACGCCCAGGGAGAGGGGGCTGGAAAAGTGGCCCAAAACACCTCGGAAAACGGCCCGATTTGAACCTAAGGGACAGGTAGAATCCGAGGATCGGAGGGAAGGGTCAATTTGACCTCCGAAAGCGGGTTTTTGAGTGGCAGAAAAGGACCAGAACATCCAGATCGTCGACATCGAAGAAGAGATGGCGCGCAGTTATGTCAACTACGCGATGTCGGTCATCATCGCGCGCGCCCTGCCGGACGTGCGGGACGGGCTGAAGCCGGTCCAGCGGCGCATCCTTTATGCGATGCAGGTGCTCAACCTGACCCCGCAGAACGCCACCACCAAGTGCGCCAAGGTCTGCGGCCAGACCAGCGGCGACTACCACCCTCACGGCGAAGCGACCATCTATCCGACGCTCGTCCGCATGGCCCAGCCGTTTTCGTTGCGCTATCCCTTGATCGAAGGGCAAGGAAACTTTGGGTCGGTCGATGGCGACTCTCCGGCCGCGATGCGATACACCGAGTGCCGGTTGACGCCGATAGCGATGGAGATGCTCGAGGACATCGACCGCGAGACCGTCGATTGGATGCCCAACTATCTGCAGACCTTAAACGAGCCGACGGTGCTGCCTTCGAAGTTTCCCAACTTGTTGTGCAACGGCGGGCAGGGGATCGCGGTGGGAATGGCCACGTCGCTCCCCCCCCACAACCTGACCGAAGTTTGCAATGCGCTTTTGCACCGTCTCGAATTTCCAAAATGTACATTGGACGACGTGATGGTGCATCTGCCTGGGCCGGACTTCCCGACGTATGGGCTCATCATGG
>CAYYZP010000249.1:0-4765 GCA_964476165.1 uncultured Fimbriimonadaceae bacterium | reverse complement strand
CATTGCCCGGCGGATATCGACCGTGGACCACGTGGCCTCCGAGCGACCCGCGTTCAGGATGGGCGCAGGTCTTGCTCGCGCCATACGTCGTGAACAACGATATCTGGATGTGCCCGACCGCGCGCGTCGCATTTGAAAACGAAGTCCAGGTAGAGCAACCCGGCGTCCCTGGCGCCGAGACCAATTACTGGATGTGGCGGTTCGACCAGATCGCCGATATCGTTCCACTCGACAATCTTTGGGGCAAGACTCCCGACCAGGCCGTCATCGACTTGCAACTGGCCAACAACCCGGTCATTGGCCAGCCCGTTGGGATTTCTGACGTGGAAATCCTTGTCGATGCGTATTTTCCGCGCACGATTCCCTCTACCCCCACCCACTTGCGCGGCCGCGCGGTCCATTTCGGTGGCCGCAACCGACTTTTCTTGGACGCTCACGCCAAATTCATGAAGGACAGAAGAACGAACTAGTCGTTCGGTGCGCTAAGCCAACACGCCGTGGCTCGCTCGCCAACAATATTGAACAGAGCCGGGTCCTGGTTGCACTTTTCAAACCTCTGTTGGCACCTTGGCGCGAACGAACACCCGACTGGCAGTTCCGTTAGGCGCGGCGGCTGGCCACCGATGGCAATCAATCGATTGGCGCCAGCGGTCGGCATCGCAGCCATGAGCGCTTTCGTGTACGGGTGGAGGGGGGACTTCAAAACGTCCGAAGCGGATCCCGTCTCAACAACTCTGCCTGCGTAGTACACCGCGATCCTGTCCGCAAGCGTACCGATCACACCAATGTCGTGCGATATGACGATGACCGCAGTCCCGACTTCCCTCTGTAAGTCTCGCAACAAGTGCAAAATCTGCGCCTGCAGCGTCACGTCGAGCGCGGTCGTTGGCTCGTCCGCGATCAGAAGTTTAGGGCGCGACGCAAAAGCGATTGCGATCACGATGCGTTGGCGCTGTCCGCCGCTCATCTGGTGGGGGTATCTCTTTGCAGAACTCGCTGGCGAAGCCACGCCAACTTTGCGCACCATCTCGACTGCTCGTGTCCAGGACTCGCGCCGCGAGAGCCCCAGGTGCAACTGGTAAACCTCTGCGATCTGGTCGCCGATGCGCATCATTGGATTGAGGCTCGTAAAAGGGTCCTGCATCACAAGGCTGATCGACTGCCCGCGGATGTCGAGCCACTCTCTTGGTCGAATCTTAGTAAGGTCGCGCCCATCGAAATCGATCGACCCCTGGGAGACCACCGCGCCTCGGGGCAACATTCCCATCACCGCCAGGCCCGTCATCGTCTTCCCGCACCCAGATTCGCCGACCACGCCGAGCGTCTCGCCTGCGTCCACCTTCAATGAAACGCCCCTGAGGATGTGCGCGTCGCCGATCTCGACGTGGAGGTCTCGCAGTTCCAGCAGGCTCATTGGGCTCGATTATGCCTCTTTTTGGGCTCCCAATCGGCTATAATCCGACCCATGTCGCCGACCATTCGGGTTGTCATCGCAGAAGACGAGCCCGCCTATCGAAACGCCATCCAGCGGACCCTGACCCTCATGCCCGAGTGCCAGATCCTCGCCGTCTGCGAGGACGGAGTGGAAGCCTACGAAGCCTGCGAGAACGATCCGCCCGACGTTCTACTGACCGACATCAATATGCCGAAAATGGACGGCCTCGAACTGATCCGGCGACTTCTTCGCAAAGAAAAGGACATCAAGATCGTCGTTTTGACGGTCAACGAAGACGACGACACGGTCTTCGAGGCATTCCGCGCCGGCGCGCTCGGTTACATGCTCAAGACTTCGACTCCCCAAGACGTCGTCGATGCGATCCGTCACGCGCACAGGGGCGAGGCCAAGGTCACGCCAAAGATCGCCACAAAAGTCATCGACGACTTTCGCCGAGTGAAAGACGATGACGAGACCGACGACACCGAACTCTATGTACTAAGCGACCGCGAAACAGAAATCCTGGAACTCATCGCAAAGGGCATGAGGAACAAAGAGATCGCCAACCACCTCTCGATCGCCGAGAAGACCGTCAAGAACCACGTGAGCAACATTCTTAAGGCGCTGCAAGTCAACAGCCGCACAGAGGCCGCCATGAAAGCGGTCCGCTCAAAGTTGGTCCAGGGAAACTGATAGTGGGTGGGGACTGACCCACCCACAAACTCGACATATCAACTTGCCATCCCTCCCCCCTGGGGGAGGCTAGGACGGGGTCCAATAATAAAACTCCCTTCCACAACAAACAGTCACGCCCGAGCAGACAACCGGTCCCTCACCTTCTTAAACGCCGCCAGCGCAAACTCCAAGTCCCCCACCGTGTGCGCTGCGCTCGGCATCGTCCTGATCCGCGCCTTGCCACGAGCCACCGTCGGATATGAAATCGAAAGCGCGTACACGCCCTCGTCCCACAAAAGTCTTTCCATCTCATGCGCCGCCTTTTCGTCTCCAACATACACCGGCGTGATCGGCGTCTCGCTCCCCATCGTGTCAAACCCCTCGTCGTGGAGCGCGTCCTTCCACCACTTCGTGTTTGTCCACAACCGCTGCATTGGCTCGGGGTCGTTCTCCATCACGTCCAAGGCAGCGATCAACGCCGCGGCCACACAAGGCGGAAGCGCCGTGCTGAACAAATACGGCCGCCCGCGATTGATGAGCCAGTCTTTCAGGACTGCAGAACCCGCGATGTACCCCCCCACCACGCCGAGCGCCTTGCTCAAAGTGCCCAACTGAATGTCCACGCGTCCATAAAGGTCGAAATGCGACGTCGATCCCGCGCCGTTTTTCCCCAAAACGCCTGAGGCGTGCGCATCGTCTACCATCACAAACGCGTCATATTTCTCAGCAAGCAAAACGATCTGAGGCAAAGGCGCGATGTCGCCGTCCATGCTAAAAACGCCATCCGTAATAATCATCTTCTTCGCAAACCCCTTTGCGTTCGCGTCGCGCAGAATCTTTTCAAGATGGTCCATGTCCTTGTGTGCGTACACCCAGCCATCAGATTTCCGATACGCAGCAGGTGCCAAACGTACACCGTCAATAATCGACGCATGATTGAGTTCGTCGCTGATCACGACATCTTTGTCCGTCAGCACCGCAGGAATGCAACCACTGTTCGCCGTAAAACCGCTCGTAAAGACCAGCACCGCCTCCACATGTTTGAAAGTTGCAAGCCGCTGCTCCAGTTCTTCGTGGACCGACATCGTGCCACCGATCCAGCGAACTGCCCCTGCCCCCACCCCCCACTTTTCAATCGCCTCGAGAGCTGCCTTCTTCACAAGAGGATGGTTCGCTAGCCCCAAATAGTTGTTGCTCGCAAGGTTGACGACTTCCTTTCCGTTCATCCTCACCCGCCCTCCCGCAGGCGATTCGAGGATTTTCGGAACCTTGTGCAAGTGTTGGTCTTTGAGTCCCTGGATGTTCTGCTGGAGCCAGTTCTGGAGCGTCGCGTTCACAACGTTATTCTAGTCCATGCCTATTGTCGATAAATGGTCTCTTGGACGGAAAGCGTGATGTCGATTTCGCCAAGATCTATGCTCGCAGACGTGTCCGTGCGCGAAAGAGCAAGAAGTCCAGTCTCAAGATCGATGTAAATCTCCGCGTCAGAACTGACGACCATCTTCCCCTCCAGATCCGCTTCCGGACTGTGTATCTCAATGGGAACCGTCCCAGTCGCCTTCATGGATATCCGCGCGTGGCGCTTCTTGTTGACGTTCACAAAATCGACCAGCGTGAAAACAGCGGTCACGTCTCCGCTGACTTGAAACATTTCGCCCGCCGGCCCTAGAACGGCGCTAAAAAACTCTGTCGCCGAAGTCTTCCTCTCCCACTTCTGTCCGGACGACACGCTCTCCGATGGCACAGACACGCCTAACAGGCCAAACGCACAAATCCCGCGCAGCGTCTTCTCGGTCAACACCCCCACCGGCTCCAGCGCTGCGATCGGAGCCGTGTGAGTGAAACCAGCCGTCGCTCCTTGCACATCCGTAGTGAACTGCACCTCCACGCGACCCATCGTCGGCGACGTGTCTGGCCCAACCGGCTCAAGGCTCTCATACGACTCGACTCTCGACGAGACCGGAATGCGCCCGTTCGCCTCTTCGCCAAACGTAAACGAAAATATCGTGCCGCTCACCCGCTCTGTGATCCCGTCAGGCGCGTACGTCGTAACGTTCAAAAGGTGGCGGTAACGGACCGTCTCATCTTCGCGCAGTTTCAATTTGAGTCGAACAGTCGACTGTTCTGGGATACTTGCCGACGATGCGAGAAAGGCTATGGCCACGACAAGATTCATGCTGTGGCCATTCTACCGACGTCTCATGGAGAAAGCGTTCTCCGTGAAGTGATAACATAGCACAATGGCAAAAATTTCTCGTCGCGAACTTCTTGCTGGATCGGCGGCCGTTGGTGCCACTTCGCTTGGCCTGCCCGCCATGTCGGCTCCCACACACAACGCAAAGTTTCTAGCCGTCAGCAGCGGCAACGGAATGCAGACTGTGGCAAAGGCAATGGAACTGATGCACGGCGGCACCGACACCTTGGATGCGGCGATCGCAGGAGTCAACATCGTCGAACTCGACCCCAACGACATGAGTGTCGGATATGGCGGGCTTCCAAACGCCGATGGAGTCGTGGAACTCGATGCAAGTGTCATGCATGGACCCACATATCGCGCAGGCGCGGTCGCGTCGATACGCAACATCAAGACGCCTAGCCTCGTCGCAAAAGCAGTTATGGAGCGCACGAAGCACGTCCTCCTGGTGGGGGACGGTG
>CAYYZP010000248.1:0-3277 GCA_964476165.1 uncultured Fimbriimonadaceae bacterium | reverse complement strand
CTCGAAGAACGTGCCGAGCACGCCCGCCAGTTCAGCCTGACGGCGCAAGAAGTATCGCTCGCAGACGCCCTCCGCATCCTGGCCTGGGTGAGGTGGGCGGCCGCCAGCGGCGTCCGAGGATTTCCGCAGTCACAGCGGACTGTGGATTCCTGGATTTCGACGATGGAAGTCCACGGAACTCAGGACCAGCGCATCGCCGCCCGCCACCGCGCCGTATTCCTTAGAGACAGGACGACCCAAAACACCCCTGTGTCAGGCTGAACATGACCACCGTGACCTACCGGGCTCCCGACCTTCTGCACTGGTTCGAGTCGGGTTCCCAGGAAGCGTTCAAAAGTGCCCTCAAAAGGAGCCGCGCCCTGTCGAACACCGCAAGCGAGTCCTCTATCAAAAGGAGCATCGTACAGGCGGCAGGGGTCGCCGCTGACTTTGGGCGGAGCGCTGCCGCTGGCATCGTCCATTCCAAGTCCGGTCAGACCACCTACAAACTCTATGAGGACAAGTTCACCAATGGCGGAACCCTAGGTTCAACGACCGTCGCATATAAGGACGTTTCATCGATCAAAGCCCACGGAAAGGACAGGTTTTCAGTCGTCTATGCAAGGGGTACCATGACCGTCAAACCCGTCGCGTATCTCGTCTCTGGCCGGATCAAAGTCCCGGTCGGCTGGGAGAGAAACGACATCGAAGTGCCCTTCATGATGTTTTTAGAGGAGTTGTCGGCGCACTGCGGTCTGGAGATTGAATCCGAATGAATCCTGGTTGGAAACACCCGACGCCCGAAGGCTGGTACGACATCGCATGGGGCGCGCTCGCCGAGGACATCGGCACTGGTGATGCCTCTATCGCAGCCATCGACCCCGAAAAGACCGTCAAGTGGTTTATCGAGGCGCAAGGGAACGGGGTCGTGTGCGGAATCGGGATCGCCGTCGGACTCTTACAAGCGGAAGGTGAGGACCCCGTGGACTGTTTCGCCGAAGCCGTGATGGCCGACGGCGACAAGGTGCGACAAGGTGACCGTGTGGCCGAGGGCGTGTCACTGGCCACGAGGCTTCTTTCGCGAGAACGGACTGTCCTCAATTTTCTCATGATGCTGAGCGGAACGGCGACACTTACGCGGCTCTTTGTCGACAAGGTCAAGACCCTCGACGTTGACATCGTCGATACGCGCAAGACAATCCCCTATCTGAGATCGCTCCAAAAATACGCCGTCCGTTGCGGGGGGGGGCGCAACCATCGCATGGGCCTTTACGACGGCATCATGCTCAAAGACAACCATATCATGGCGGCTGGCTCGGTCAAGGCGGCGGTAGAGGCGGCGAAAGCGAACGCGGGGCACATGGCCCTGATTGAAGTCGAATGCACCTCCCTCGAACAGGTCGAAGAGGCCGTCAATGGCGGTGCGCACATCGTCATGCTCGACAACATGGACCCGTTCATGATGAAGGACGCCGTGAAAAAGTTTGGGAAAAAAGTAAGGATGGAGGCGAGCGGTGGCGTTTCGCTCGACACCGTGAAGGGCGTCGCACAGACTGGCGTGAACGCCGTCTCAATCGGTGCGCTCACGCACTCCGCGCCTGCGCTCCCGTTCCATCTTGAGATCACATGAGGTCGCCCCTCGATAACGGCCAGTGGATCGAACTCGACGAGGTCGACTCGACACAGGCGGCCGTCGCCACCCTTCTTTTGTCTGCCGATACACGACCGGGCGTCGTGTTCGCGCACCACCAAACGCGCGGCAGGGGCCGATTTTCGCGCGACTGGACGAGCAATCGAGACTCGTCTCTCACGATGTCACTCGTCTTTTCCGATCAAGAAAAACCGTGGCTGCTGGGGATGGCGGTAGCCATTGCCTGTGCGCGAGTCCTGGGTGGGGGCGTGCAGTGGCCCAACGACATAGTGATAGGTGGAAAAAAGGTGGGGGGAATATTGACAGAATTGCTCTCAGACAGTTCGGGCCACAACGTCCCTGTCGTGGGAGTCGGTATCAATCTTGGTGAAGGTTCGTATCCTGACGAACTGAAGAACAGGGCCACGTCGTTGTTCAATGAAACTGGCCGCACACTTGCCGCCCTCGAAGCTGCGCGGCTCATCATCGAAGAACTGTCACGCTTGCCCGAGCCGTCAGATTGGCCATCAATTGCCGCTCAATGGGCACAACTCGACAAGACGCCTGGCAAACAATACGTCCTCCACATCGGCGAAACCGCCAGGGCCATTCGCGTCACAAACGACGGCGCACTGCTTTGCGAAACGAATGGAAACCAAGTGACCGTCTTGGCCGCCGACGCCCTCTTCGGCCCACAGCCCTAACTCAGCGGCCGACATCGGAAACGAAGAAATTGCAACGGGGGGCGAATGTGGAAAATCTGGAGCGGGAAAAGAGATTCGAACTCTCGACCCTCTCGTTGGCAACGAGATTTGGCCAAATTGAACGACCAACTCTAGGTTCTATATCGGTCGCTGAACGTCTCAATTCGTCTCCACCAACTGAGAGACATTTGAGAGACACCTTCTTGGTTCGGTAAAGTTACGGGATGGCACTTGGACAAGCTGAAAGGGAACGGTTCGCTGAGGAGTATCGGCGAATCTCCGAGTTGTCCCTAAATGGCGACGATGCAACCGCAATTCGTGAAGGTGGGAGGTTGTTTGAAGAGTTCTGTAAGGAGCTTTTGACGGCATATCTGCCGAGAGTGGACTTTTCCGTTCGGAAGGAAGTATTCGAAAGGGAGAGTCAGATCGGAAAGGGTACCAAGGGTATTGCCGAATTCACATTCGGCCAGTCGTTATTCGAAAGCCAGTCGAACCAAGCACCTAGGCTTAAGCCTCTTTCGTTCTTGTAAGCATTTCGTATCTCCCCGCGCCTCAGATCGCGCAACAAGCTTTTCGCTTGAGTCTTCGTCTTGAACAGCCGAGATAACCGGCTCTTACGACCAAGATCGTCGGTGAGCGTGAACTGAACTCGCCACTTTCCTTGATGTTGACCTGAGGTAACTTCTCGACACGATCCGTCTTTATTGTCGGCTCTTCCTCCCATGTCAGAGAATATACTCGATTATTGAGTGACCAATTGAGAGACTTTTTAGCACCGAGGTCGCCAAAGCGACATACTTGAAATTATTAGGTTCAAAATCTGGAGCGGGAAAAGAGATTCGAACTCTCGACCCTCTCGTTGGCAACGAGATGCTCTACCACTGAGCTATTCCCGCTCGGAACCAAAAAGATACCCGATTTGCGTCGGCGGATGGGACTCAGGCTAGCCCAAGAGTGCGTGAGG
>CAYYZP010000247.1:0-7953 GCA_964476165.1 uncultured Fimbriimonadaceae bacterium | reverse complement strand
CGGTACCCCCGACAGGTTTGAGCTATGAGAGTTTTTATTTGTTTCTTGCTCGTTTGCGCCGCCACCGCGTACGCCGCCCACGAAGGGCAAAAACGCGTCCTCGTCAACGACAAGAAAGGTGAGTTCAAAATCTACGACGTTGAGAGCGCGGTCACGTCTTTCGCCCAAGGGGGGGGCATAGACTTCGAGGCGAGCGGCTCACCGTTGCGCGGATTTTCCAAACAACAAGGGCTTGTGTTTTCTGCAAAAAACCTAGAAGGGACCGCTGACCGGACTGTGGGCGGGCCATTGCGGTTAAGGCGCGCGAATGCAAGCGGCGATGTGCTGGTTGATACTGAAGCAAGCGTTTCCGGCGGGGGGGGGTCTTCTTCGCACATCGAGTCCTCAGCGCTAACCATCGAAGAAAAGGACGCCACGACTGTCGTCACGTTCGAGCACGCGTTCCAGTTTTCAAACCATTTTGTAGCCACTGGCACAGACCGCACCGTCGCCCTCCGGGCGCCGAGCGGCGAGTTCGTTTTGCCTTTGATGAACCAGAGTTCAGGCTCCAGCAACCCCTTTCAGAGCGCGAACGTCAAGGGCCCGGTGCAGATCGACATCGACTCGTCCCAAAAGGCCGGCGAGGGCACCGCAAAATGGAAAATCAACCTCAAGTCCGACAGCCTGACCTATAGCGCGACCGACAGAGTGATGCGGATGACCGGAAACGTCGTCGGCGACGTCGAGAGCGATCCCACAAGTGGTGAGCCGTTTGGTTTCAACGTCAACGCCGATTGGATGCACGTCACCTTCGACGAATCGGGCGCGGTGAAGACGATCAAGTCTGGAATCGGGACTGTCAAATCGAAGGGGGGGGAACAATGAAGATCACCGCCGACGCGCTCGCCAAAGCGTACAAGGGCCGTCGCGTCGTCGATGGCGTGTCGTTCAGTTTTGAACAGGGCGAGGTCGTCGGCCTGCTGGGCCCCAACGGCGCGGGAAAGACCACCACCTTTTACATGATCACCGGCCTCATCGCACCGAACGAGGGCAAAGTCTTTTTCGACGACGGCGAGGTCACGAACTGGCCGATGTACAAGCGGGCACGGGCCGGGGTCGGCTATCTCGCTCAGGAGAGCAGCGTTTTCCGCAACCTCAGCGTCGGCGACAACATCCGGCTGGTGCTTGAGGCCGCCGGGAAGTCGCACAGGGAGATCGAGGACAAGGTCGCGCAACTCGCCAGAGATCTCCACATAGAGAAGATCATCGACAGCAAGGGCCGCGTACTCTCGGGGGGGGAAAGGCGCCGCGTCGAGATCGCCCGCGCCCTCGCGACCGAGCCCAAGTTCATCCTGCTCGACGAGCCGTTTACCGGCATCGACCCCGTCACGATCGAAGAACTCCAGGCGATCATCTCGCGGCTCGCCAAACAAGGCATCGGAATCCTGATCACGGACCATAACGTGAGCGCCACGCTCTCGATCACCGACAGGAACTACATCCTGATCGACGGCAAGATCATCGCCGAGGGCAACGCGGACGCGATCCGTAGCGACGAGCACGTTCGCAAGTTCTATCTCGGTCAGGGGTTTGCTAGGAACGGCGGATCCGAGTGAAAAAGATCGACCGCCTGATCATCGGCGAACTGCTCGGACCTTGGATATTCGGCGTAGCCATATTTACGGTTCTCATCTCAGCGGGCCAGTTCCTGTTCCAGATCACTCAGTACCTGGCGTCCGGCGCTGAAATTGTGCAGACGCTTAAACTCCTCACCCTCCTCATGCCAGGAGTGATCGCAAAGACGTTTTCAATGGCTGTGCTGCTCTCAACTCTGCTCGCCTTTGGTCGACTGAGCGGCGACAGTGAGATCGTCGCGCTCAGGGCGGGGGGGGTAAGCCTGGACCGCATTATGGCGCCGGTCGCTGCGTTCGGGGTGGTCGTGTTTTTCTTGGCGCTGGCGTTCAACGAACTTATCGTCCCAGCCGCGACTATGAACGCAATCGAGACGAGAATGGCGATTGACGCGGACGTGAAAGGACGCAAAGACCAAGGCACGTCGCGGTCGATCTATGAAGAAGGAAAACTCAAAACCATGTTGATGGCCACCGACTTCAACATGTCCAAGCGCTCGCTTTCCGGCGTCGTCATCACGGTGTTCGACAAAGACGGCAAGCCTGAGGTCTTCTTCTGGGCCGACGAGATGGTCTACACGAGCGACAGCGACTGGAGCCTGCCCAAAGGTGGGCACGGGATATTCGCCGAGAGCGGCATACGGATCAGCACGACCGGAGATGTGTTCCCGAGCGAGGTCCCGAACCCGGACGTGACTCCCGAAGACCTCGTGACGCAGGCTCTCAAGGACCTCGACGCCCTGAGCATGGGCCAGATGAAGAACCAGATCGACCGCGAGCGTGCAAGGCCGGACTTCGACGAAAAGCAGGTGGCCAACCTCGAGTTTGGACTGTGGAACAAGATCGCGCTCCCGCTTGCGGCCCTGGTGTTCGGCCTGCTGGGCGCGCCGCTGGGGATTCGCAATCATCGTGCAGGGACTGCGACCGGATTCGCCCTGAGCGTCGTCATTATCTTTGGATACATGATGTTGGCGAACGCGATGTCCATCATGGCTCAGGGCGGTAGGATTCCAGCCTATATGGCGAGTTTCGCTCCGATCCTGGTTGGGCTCTGCGTCGCCTTGGCACTGATTCGACGTCGGAACAGATAATTGGACAAAGTCAGCGTTTGGTTTTTGATACTCCTCGTCATCGTTAGCGGCGTGATCGCTATGGTCGGCGACGTGCTCGGACGGCGACTTGGGAAGAAACGGCTAAGGATCGGGAGGCTCCGCCCCAAGCACACTGCGATGTTGATGACTTTTATCGCGGGCATGGTCGTGACAGTCGTGACGGTCGTCTCACTGTCACTTGTGAGCGAGCAGGTGCGAACATGGCTGCTCGAAAGCGAGAGGCTTCAGGAAAGGCTCGTTGAAAAGCAAACGCAGGTCGACGAGGGCGAAAAGGAAATCTCGCGGGTCAACAACCAACTCTCGAACGAAAGGAAAAAACTCGCGGATGAAGAGGTCAAGGTCAAAGAAGCGACCGAGAACTCTGCGAAACAGTTGGCTCAAGCGGAAACGCTGAACGCAAAAGTTGGTCAAATTTCAGCCCAACTTCTTGCAAGTTCGCGTCAACTCAAAAGTTTACAAGGACAAAACGCGGGCCTGATGAAGGAGAATCAAACTTTGTTTGCGACGAACAAGGAGTTCTCGAAGCAACAGAAAGAGCTTATGAATCAGGGTCGCGAACTCCAAGCAAACGTGGATCGACTTGAACAAGAGATCAACTCAATGACGTCGGAAATTACAGCCCTCAAGGAAGATGCACAAAGGGCCATAGCGGAAAAGGACATCGCTACCAAGAGTTTTGAGACCGAAAGGACCAGGATCAACGAAGAAATGTCAAAGGCGCAGATTGAACTTGGCGAGGCGGAACGAAATTTGGCCACTGCGCGAAACGATCTGGCAAGAATAAGAAGCGCGGCGTCTTTGCTCATTCAGGACAACGATCGGGCTCGAATAGAGCCATTGATCTACAACATTGGCGATGAACTGGCCAGGCTTGCCGTCAGATCGAAACTTAGCGAGAATGAAGCGCAGTCTTATTTGGTGACCGCGTTGGAAACGGCCTCGAAAGACGCGATTCAGCGAGGGGCTGAACGGGCCCCCGAGACCCGCAGCAGTGTGGCGTTTGCAAACTTCACGGTCGATGGCAGGCAGATCACACCAGACATGCAGTTCGCCCAGGCGGTGGGGGCGATCGCCGCAAACGAAAACGACCAGGTCATTGTGGTGCGCGCCTTGACCAACGCGTTCTCGAGCGAATGGGTTCGTGTCCAAGCCGACGTGTACCCAAACCCGGTCGTCTATCGCGAAGGCGACCTTGTTATCGAAACGCGCATCGACGGCACGAGAGGCGTCCAAGGAGTCACACAGCAGATCGTCGAGTTCATCGCGAGGCAATTAAGGGAAAGAGCCGTTCGGGACGGCATGGTTCCCGCAATGGGACGCCAGCCAGAACTTGGCGAAATCAGCCAAGAGGAACTCCAACTGGTCGTCGGAGAAGTCGTCCAAGCCAACCGCACAGTCTCATTAAGAATCCATGCGCGAAAAGAGGCGAGGGCGTCAGATCCGCTCAGCCTCGATCTCAGGCCGCGATAGCCCCATGACCTACAAGACCGTGCTCGCCATCGATCCTGGCCACGCCAAGTGTGGCCTCGCTATCGCAAAGCGGGAAGCCGACGGGGAAATCACACTGCTCTGGCGCACCGTGACACCTACAGAGGGGCTGCTTGCGAACATCAAGAAGGCGGCAATGGCGTTTCAGTTCTCAATGGTCATCGTCGGGTCGGGCACCCGGTCAAAGGAGGTCGTCGAGATTCTGCGCCAGTGGCAACCGAGCATCGGGATACTCGTCGTCGATGAGAGGGACACGACGATTCAGGCCAGAGAGCGCTATTGGACGCACCATACGCGCAAAGGTTGGCGGCGTCTACTGCCTGCTACCTTACAAGTTCCCCCCGAGCCGGTGGACGACTACGTCGCGCTCATCCTTGCCGAACGAGTACTCAGCGGCTAGCGACTAATGAACGCGCTCACGAAATTCTCGACAATCTTGTCTTCGTCGATTTTGCGATACCCTTGCCATCCGCGCACGAGGGTCTGGGTTCCGTCGAACATCAAGAAATAAGGCGTGCCGGGCACCCCCCAAGCGCGTTCAATGTCGCCCGTCATGTCCCAGAACACGGTCCGGTCTTTGTCAGACTTTAAAGTGTTCGGTCGCGATTGAGAGAGGACGACTTCGACAAAAGCGCATTTGTGCGCCTTGAGTCGCTTTCTGAGACTGACGAGAAACGGCTCGATCTTCTGACAGATCGCACTTTCCGGATCGGTGAACACCACGACCGCATGCGCACCTTTCGAAGTCGCCGCAACATCGATGGTCTTTCCTGTGCGGGCATCGAGCCATTTGCCAACCGGCGCGGCGTCATCGACCCGCACCGTTTTCGTCAAGGGCAATGGCAGCCGGTTTGGTAAATAACCCAAAGGCAAGTCAGGCTTAAAGTGGATACCTTCTTGGCTCGTGCCAGGTTTGAAATCGAACTGCACTTCGCGCGAGCCCTCTGCGTCCTCAAAGGTGCGCTTCCACCGACGGATTTTCCCCTCTGAATCGATCCAGGCCGTGTGGGAGCCGCTCGAAACGGTTCCAGTGCTCGTTGCCGTAACCACGTTGCATGTGACACCGGAAACGGACTCATTTCCCTTTTGCGTCCAACCGTCTTTTCCGGCGAAGGCGACAAGCGACCTGCTATATCCAAACGGCAGAATCGCGGCCAGTGCAAACCCCGCGCTTCTCTGAGGGGGGGGAGAAGGGACCGATGGCGCGACGTACTCTTCGTACTCCTTCGATTCGTGGCGAATAATGATTGCCCTGCCCGCGCTCTGGCGGAACTCGATCTTCTCACCGTCGCGCTCAAAATAAAACCACTGCTTGTCCGGGCTGGCGACGGCAAATCGACAGTGCGCGACTGCACCCCCCCCTGCTTCCGTCATTGTGTACTCCCAAGTCCGTTGTTGGGCGGCGCCCATCTGCGCATCGGCCAAAGCCACGGCCTGCGGGGTCTGGTTTTGCAAAGCGCCTAGGAAAAGAAAGCAATTGAGCATAGGTTCAAACTCAGGAAGAACTACTGTTGTACCGCCATCGAAGCGGCCGTGTTCCGATCCTGTGATTTTTGCCAGCCCTCACATAACGATCCCTATGGAATGAACCCCGTGTTTCGGGCCCCTGGAGGACAAAAATGGCAGAAGGCAAATACCTCGTTTTTGAACTCGCGAACGCGTTCTACGGGCTCCCAATCGAAAACGTCGAAAGGATCCTACCGACACAGAAACCCACAAGGGTGCCCAAAGCGCCTGAGATGTTCCTTGGGGTCTTCGACCTCCGCGGCGAAACCGTCCCTGCGATCGATTTGAGGACACGCTTTGAGTTCGAAAAGAGAGAGGGCGAAAGCAACTTCGTCGTTATTCATTCGTGCGTTGGGCGCTGCGCGCTCCGAGTCGACAGAGTGGACGGGATCGTGACCCTCGATGAGTCAGACATCAATCTGAACGCTGAAATGCTCAAGCACAAAGGCGACGATTTCATCGCTGGCGTCGGCAAGAACAACCACCGCTTGATCGTGCTTATGAACTGTGACCACATCGTGCCACAGAATTTGAGAGGCGATCTCGAACAGGCTACCGCGCCTGCCGCCTAAAGATTCAACAAGACCGAAATTGTCTCCCGGCAGCGTTCGACGACTTCGTTGAGTGGCCGGGAGGCGTCTATGAGGATCCATCGTGCAGGGTCGTTATTGGCTTCAGTCAGAAATCCGAGTCTCACTTTCTCGTGGAACTCGAGTGGCTCGCGGTCCAATCGGTCACGGTTTCTTATTCGTGCGAGACCGACTGATGGCTCAAGATCGAGCAGCAAAGTTTTGTCGGGCGTCAGCCTGTCCGTCACAAACTCATTGAGCCTTTTTATTTCGGCAATGTCGAATCCACGACCGTAGCCCTGATAGGCAATCGTTGAATCGGTGTAGCGGTCGCACAGGACCGTTTTCCCGTCTTCCAGCCCTGGTCGTATTGTTTTGGCGACGTGTTCGGCCCGGTCTGCGAGATAGAGCATGAGTTCGGTCTTTGGAGCGATTGATTCGCCGTGAAGAAGGATTTCTCGCACCTTTTTTCCGAGGTCGCCGTCCCCCGGTTCGCGCGTCGCCACCACGTCCACGCCTTTTTCTTGGAGCCATAAGGTCAGGCTTTTGACGACCGAACTTTTCCCCGCGCCCTCAGGGCCCTCGAACGTGATGAACATGCGCGGCAAGGATACACCCGTTAGACGCTGGTACAGTCCATTCGATGCTTGTGGGCGAGTCCGAGATGGTCGAGGGTATTGGTCGACTCATTGGCCCTGCCAACGTACTCGCTGGCCGGTCGGTGAGCAAAGCCTACGAGTGCGACGCCTATACGATCGACAAGAATCCGCCGACCTGCGTCGCCCTTCCTTTGGACACGCGAGAGGTCCAAATTGTTGTTCGGTGGTGCGTCAAGTACGGTGTACCGTTTACTCCACGCGGCGCAGGCACCGGTCTCAGCGGTGGAGCGATGCCCGCGAAGGGGGGGGTGTGCCTTTCCACCAAACGCATGACGCAGATTTTGCAAGTGGACACCGAGAACCGCTGCCTGTTGGCGCAGGGGGGGGTCGTCAATGCCAAGGTGTCTCGCGCCGTCGCACCGTTTGGTCTCCACTTTGCTCCTGACCCTTCGAGCCAGACGGTGTGTACGGTGGGGGGGAACATCGCGGAAAACTCCGGCGGCCCGCACACGCTTAAATACGGAGTGACCGCGCAACACGTCCTGCAGATCACGATGGTGGACGCCTTCGGAGACGTGCATGCCATTGGTAGCCGAGTCGATGGCGCGCCAGGGCTCGACCTCCTCAGTCTCGTCGTGGGGGGGGAGGGCACGGTGGGGGTGGTCACCGAGGCGTGGCTCCGACTGACGCCTTTGCCGGAAGCGACTAAGACGATCCTCGCGTGTTTCGCCGGCCCGAGTGACGCAACGGAGGCCGTGACTCGCATCATTGCCGCCGGGATTCTTCCTGCGGCCCTTGAAATGATCGACGAAAACTGCTTGAAGGCCATCCTTGCTGCGTTTCCCCTGGACGTCGCTCCCGGAACCGGCGCGCTTTTGCTCATCGAGTGCGACGGCACCCTTGAAAACGCGGAAAGTGAGGCCGCAGAAGCCGTCGAGATCTGCCGCTCATGCCGAGCCATGCGCGTCGATCTGGCGCGAGACGAAAAGGAGCGCACACTGATGTGGACGGCGCGAAAGAAGGGCATCGGTGCGATGGGACGGCTCGCCCCCACCATTGTCACGCACGA
>CAYYZP010000246.1:0-10356 GCA_964476165.1 uncultured Fimbriimonadaceae bacterium | reverse complement strand
CGCGAAAGGACTGAAGGACGATCTGTTACTGATCCACGGAATCCTTGACGACAACGTGCTTTTCCAGGACACGGCGCGCATGGCGCAGGCGCTCATCGACGAGCGCAAGCAGTTCTCGATGTTCGGCTACCCACGCGACGACCACGGAATCGGCAAAGCCACCTCCCGCCCCCATGTCTTCGGCCAAATCATGCGACATCTGTATTGGAAGTTGAGATTGGACTACAGGTCAAGGTAATAACCGATGATTCGATCCACATGGGTTGAGCCCATTGTGCTTGTAGGCGACTATGTGCGCTTGGAGCCGCTCGATATCCGTCACGCTAAGGATCTTGCACTTGCATGCGACGAGCACATGTTCGATTTCTTCCCTGTCTTTCCAAGGGAGTTTACCGAGTCGGGGTTACGCGAATACATAGTTGTTAGGACGCGCGTCCGCGACTATCTCTCGTTCGCAATAGTTTTGCAATCAACGGGCGAAGCGATCGGGAGCAGCAGTTTCTTCGACATCAAACCTGAGCACAAGACGCTCGAGATCGGGCACACGTGGATCAAGAATGAGCACCGGGGCACGTTGGTCAATCCAGAAATCAAACTTTTGATGCTCGAGCACGCGTTCGAAGTTCTCGGCCCGAACAGGGTGCAACTCAAAACCGACGCGCGAAACCTTCATAGCCAAGCCGCCATGAAAAAACTCGGAGCAACGTTTGAAGGCACTTTCCGAAACCACATGGTCATGCCGGACGGTCACATCCGTGATAGCGTCTACTTTTCAATCATCCCCACCGACTGGCCACGCGTCAAGCAAGGGCTTGTGGAGCGATTGGGGCGGTAGCCCCCTCTCCGCGAATGTTCGAGTCGCGGGAAGAGGGTGGGGGTGTGGGGCCCGGAATGCGGAGTGCGGCATACGTAATTGGTCGTAACCTCTTGACCCTTGACCCCTGCCGCTTAAAGCACAATCTTTACGAGGTGGGGGGTGTTGTAGGGCACCGGGCGGCCGAGCGCGTCGCGCTCTGCCGAATACAGCGTCGCCATTCCTGGCGCGGCGAAATACAGCGCGAGGTCTGCAGAAACAGAAAACTCGTCCGTCGGTTCCAGGCGATGTTTGTACAAAAACGCCTGTACGCGCTGGGGGGGGCGCTTCCCGAAAGCCTCTGCAAACGTGCGCGATTTCGATTCGAGTGCATCCTCCACCGTAATGTCTCCCAAACCGACTTTCTGCGACCGATACGGACCGAAGACGAGAAGTTTGAGCGACTGCACGTCCAGTACCCGTTTAGAATCGTCCTTTGGATCAAAAAGAGCAACGGCAGTCGGCTCGGTGACCGCCACGAGCGTCCTGACGAACCGCCGCTGGGTGAACTTTCCGCTGACAAAATAGACGGAACCTGCAAAACGGTGGTCGTACGTTACTTCTTGTCCGAACGCGATCTTTGCCCTCTCGCTTATCTTGTCAAGTGTTAAGAGTTCGCCGGTGCCGAAATCCAGTTCGCCGTCCTCGGGTCCGCCAAGCGGCTCGAGCACGAGCGACGCAGGCGCATCCTTTGGAATCGGCACGTCCTCGCTCAAGATATCAAGCATTGCACGATTGTCAGCAGTCCGGCTCTTCGCCAAAAGTTTTGTCTCAAGCACAAGCCTCACTCCGATCTGGTGGGGGTAATTGGCAAGCATCGAGTCCCCCACCCCATCGCCCGAAGATGCAATCACAAAACGAAGCGCGCGCTGTTGGTCGGTAGAAAGAGAACTGAACGCAAGCGTGCCGAGTCTCAAATCATTCAGATCGAGCACACCGAGCGGACGGAGAAACTTATGCGCCTGCTGCAACGACGAGAGTTCTCTCAGTTCACCGCTCTCGATCTTCCTCTTAAAAACATACGCCCCATCGACTAACGACCAAGATCGGTCTATCGCCACTCCCAGTCGGTCCAGCCCCTCTGGGCCGCAGGGCGCCTCGAAAAGGAAGGGTCGGAGCGACGACTCCAAGTCCACATCGACGAAAAGGCTGGCGTGTTCGGTCTCGGCAAACCGCGTGAGCATACTGACCCATGGCGACGGATCTTGCGGATTTATTGCGAAAGCGAAGGTGAGGGAGAGCACTCTGGATTAAGGACGGACGCGGTCGGTGGACAGTTCGGGGGAAATCGTGCGACTAACACGATTGTACCATGTGGAACAGTTGCCTATAACCGTTTTGTAAAAAGTCTGGCGGCGCGGCGCGTTTGAGTCAATACTGGTGACGTCCCATGGCACAGCCGACCGCAAAGCGCCTCGATGATTTCGTGCCGCCCCATTCGCTGGAGGCGGAGATGGCCGCGCTCGGCTCGATGATGCTGAGCGAGCGCGCAGCGGAAGAGGTCCAGGCGATCCTGACCGAGTACGACTTCTATCAACCTGCGCACCGACAGATATTCCTAGCGATCAAACAGCTTTTGATGAGCGCCAAGTCGATTGACCTCGTGACGATCAAGGACGAACTGCTCGCGCGGTCCATGCTGCTCGAGGTGGGGGGAACGGAATACCTCGTCCAGGTCGCCGAGAGCGTTCCCACTGCGTCGAACGCCGTCTACTACGCCGAGATCGTCCAGGACAAGGCGACCATGCGCCGACTGGAAGAAGCGGGACACGAGATCATCGGCATTGTCCGCAACCCCGAAACGACTGCAGATGAAAAAGTCGATGAAGCGGAGTCGCTGGTGTTCGAGGTCGGCCAGAAGAGGCTTGGAAAATACTTTACGACCGCAAAGTCATTGGCGAAAGAGTTTTTCAAGGACGTCGACCACTTGTTGGACACTGGCGAGCCAATTTTAGGACTTCCGAGCGGCTATCGCGATCTGGACAACGTGACGACGGGGTTTTATGGAGGCGATTTCGTGATCATCGCCGCGCGTCCCGCGATGGGAAAGACCTCGCTCGTACTCAATTTCGTGCAGAACATCGCGCGGATGGAAAAGGGCGCGGTCGCGCTCTTCAGCCTTGAAATGAGCGGCCAACAACTGGTGCGCAGGTTGATTTCGACCATCGCCGGAGTTCCGATGGGCACTCTTAAGCGCGCGAACCTTTCGCACGGCGACTATCAAAAGTTGGCGGACGCTTGCGAGACGCTCTATGGCCTGCCGATCTACATCGACGATTCAAGCGACGTCAATCCGCTCGACATGCGCGGCAAGTGTCGGCGATTAAAGGCAGAACAGGGGCTCGCATTGGTTGTCGTCGATTACCTACAACTCATGCGCGGCAACAGTCGCCGCCCGGAAAATAGAAACCAAGAGATCGGTGAGATTGCGCGAGGACTTAAGGCGATGTCAAAAGAACTCGATGTCCCAGTCATTGCTTTGAGCCAATTAAATCGTGCAGTCGAATCGCGCGACAACAAACGGCCGATGCTCGCGGACATCCGCGAATCGGGATCGATCGAGGCCGAAGCCGACATGGTAATGTTCATTTACCGCGCGGAATATTATAAGCGCCGAGAGGCGGACCAGATGGACAAATGGAACCCCGACGCAGCGGACGTTGCAGAACTCATCATCGGCAAACACCGCAACGGCCCCACCGGAACCGTCCTGCTCGGTTTCCAACCCGCGTACACGCGGTTCACTCTTTTGGACGACGAATCGAAGGCGAACTATCTGCGTCAGTCAAAGTCCGGCTCGGACGAATAGTTGAATCACATTGTGGTGCAGGCGTTCCGCCTGAACGAGCGGCGAGACATTTTATCTTGCAATTTCGTCCAATCTATGCAAATGGAGTGGATATCTGACCCTTCGATCTGGGTGGCGTTCTTCACGCTGACGGTGCTTGAGATCGTCCTTGGCATCGACAACATCGTTTTCATTTCGATCGTCTCCTCGAAACTTCCTGTCGAGCAGAGGGAAAAGGCGAGGAAGATCGGTCTGGCGCTCGCGTTGATTACCCGCGTGTTGTTGCTTCTCTCGCTCAAGTGGCTGATGTCGTTGACCGCGCCGTTGTTTTCGGTGTTCTCACATAACGTCAATGGGAAGGACCTGATTTTGTTGGGTGGGGGACTGTTCTTGGTCTATAATGCCGTGATGGAGATCCACACAAAGCTCGAAGGAGACGAACACGGCAAGCACGCGGACGCGAAAGCGACTATGGGAAGCGTGATTGGCACGATACTCCTCTTGGACATCGTGTTCTCTTTGGACTCGGTCATCACTGCGATTGGTATGGCGGATCAGATTGTGGTCATGGTGGCGGCGGTGGTCGCGGCGGTGGGGGTAATGATGGCGTTTGCGACCCCGATCAGCAACTTTGTCGAGCGGCACCCGACGATCAAGATGCTCGCGCTGGCGTTCCTTGTGCTTATCGGCGTCAACCTGATCGCAGAAGGCAGCGGGCAGCACATTCCCAAGGGCTACACATACTTCGCGATGGCTTTCGCCGTTCTTGTAGAGATGCTGAACCTCAAGATGCGGGCAAAGGCAAATCCCGTCCACTTGAGAAAGGAGTACGAGCCGGATTAGAGCGAGTTGTCGGAACCCGTGAAGGGCGAAAATTGTTGCTTAAAGTGGTGGCTCCCGATGCGTCATAGAAAAACGTCGCTCACACTTTCAGTCATCTTGCTCTGTGTCAGTGCATTCGTCGTCGCATTGTCATGCCAGCCGACAGAAAAGCGAGTAGTAAGGGAAAATCCTGAAATACAAGAAATGCCAGATTCTGAACTTATTGGCTTTAGCGATTATCGATCATGGATCAAGGTCAATCCTCAACCATTAGAGTTGACAAGCAAACTAGACGCATTGTGCCGCTCATTGACACCAGAAGAAGTAATGATCAATGAGGGCGACCCCCACCGGCGCAAGTCGTTTACAGTCTTTGTCAATGGCGTTGGTCGTAGCCGACTATTTGGAGAATCGACTGGTGATTTTCCAATTGGAACGCGCATCGTGAAGGAGAAGCACATCGGGGACGATCCGCAAAGCAGCGAACTGCTGACGGCGATGGTGAAACGAGAGAAGGGGTTTGCACCAGAAATCGGTGACTGGGAATTCTTTGTTTTAGAGGGGATGGCCAAGAGGATTGAATTGAGAGGTGCGCCTAAGCATTGCGTCTCGTGCCACCTGGACGTTAAGTCGAACGACTTTGTGTTTGCAGACTATTTGCCTAAGAAGAGCGAGCCGGACTAGCAGCTGGTTCAGCCTCCGAGTAGACTCGATTTCATGGCGACGGCAGCGCGAGGGATGCGCGCATTCCAGACGTATCTGGAGATGATCAAGATCGAGCACTCGGTTTTCGCGTTGCCGTTTGCGATGGTCGGAATGGTGTGGGCGTCGAGGCAAAACGGTGGGACGGGATGGCCTGGGTGGGGGATATTCGGGTTGATCGTGCTGTGCATGGTGAGCGCGCGGAGCGCGGCGATGGCGTTCAACCGGATCGCTGACCGCGACATCGACGTCGAGAACCCACGCACGAGAATGCGCGCGATCCCGGCGGGGATGCTCAGTCTACATCACGCAAACCTCTTCTTCTACGGAAGTTGCATTGTGTTCTTCGCGGGATCAGCGCTCCTGAACCCTTTGACCCTCGCCTTGAGCCCAGTCGCACTGTTCACGATACTTTTTTACTCACGCACGAAGCGGTTTACGCCGATTTCTCACTTCGTGCTTGGGATCTCGCTCGGGATTTCCCCGATGGCGGCATGGGCGGCGACGGTGGGGGCATTGGACTGGAGGATCGCTCTCGTTTCGGTGTCAGTCGCGCTGTGGACAGCGGGGTTTGACGTCATCTACAGTCTACAGGACGAAGAGTTCGACCGGGAAAACGGATTAAGGTCGCTGCCAGAGACGATAGGGAAGGCGCGGTCGCTCGGCACCAGTCGCATCTGCCATGTCTTAGCGGTTCTCCTCCTAGGTGCCGCTATTTTTCTAGTGAGGGGGGGAGTGTACGCTTGGGTCGGGCTCGCAGTTGTTTCTGCCTTGCTGATCTATGAGCAGAGTCTGGTCAAACCAGAGGACTTGAGCCGTGTCAACATGGCTTTCTTCACTCTCAACGGATTCGTGTCGATCGGTTTCATCGCGTTTGTGCTGTTGGACGTGGTCTTATGAAGGGGTGTGCGGATGCAAATTAATTTTGCGCCGTTCTTCGATTGGGCATCAGTCATCGGCGTCGCGATGGCGGTCGTTTGGATATTGAGGACGCGAAAAAAGGGCCAGGGCGCACTGGTCATGGCCTTCGCCTTTCTCACCTTCGCCTCGTTGGCACAATCGATCAAGTTCGATGCGCCGTTGTGGGCCATTCTCGCGATTTCTGGAATGTTGCTTGTGCTTCTCTTGCTTGACTTCGTCCTCCGTACTGCGCAGAGGAAGGGTGGCCAGGATTGAAAGTCGCGGTCATTGGTGGGGGGATCGCTGGGTTGCGCACTGCCCAACTTCTTGAGAGGAAGGGGTACGAGGTACAAGTTTTCGAAGCCCGTGTCCGGATCGGTGGTCGGTTGCACACTGTGCAGGTGGGGGACGGGTTTTACGAGGCGGGGGGGGAGTGGATTGACGCCGACCATGACCGGGTCTTCGCGCTTCTTGCAGAGTTTGGTCTTGCGCCCGAAAAATCCGATGAGCGGCCCCGCCGACTGCACTTCTGCGGCCAGGACGCCTGGTCGGACGACGGCTGGCCACTTGCGGAGCAAGCCACTAAAGCGCTTTGGGAGACGGTGCCGAAGATCAAGAACGGCCAGACTCCGTTCGAGTCTCTGGACGACGTGCTCGATTTTGAGTGCGAGGACGACGTATCGCGCGCATATTGCGAGGCCGTCGCGCTCTCGGACGAGGGGACGGACTCCGACCGCGTCGATGCCAAGACATGGGCTGAGTTTTATGACGTGTACGAAGCTCGGTCGGACGAAAACGACGAGATGAGCGCGTTTCGGTTTCCGGGGGGGGCAGAAATGCTGTGCAAGATGATGGCAGATTCATTGTCGTTGCCCGTCCGTTTGGAACATGAATTGACGACCGTCGAACGGGTCGAGAGCGGAGTGCGGTTGGAATTCGGAAACAAGCACACGCATGAATGCGATGCCTGCGTGCTCGCGCTACCACCGACGTGCTTGAATGGCATAGCACTACCCCTAACCACAAAGCACTGGGCTGCGTTCGAGATGAGCCCGACGTGCAAAGTTGTGCTCGAGTTCTCCAGGCCGTTCTGGGAGGACTCCGGCTGGGGGGGGCACCTGATGAGCGACCTTGTCGTCCAGCAAGTGTGGCCGGGAGGCAGGGGGGGGCTCCACTCGCTGACTTGCTATATCAACGGCAGGGGTGCGTCCACGGTGGGGGAAGAAAGAGATCCGGTGGGGGCGTGCCTTGACTCGCTCGCGCAACTCTTCCCAGAAGCAAAGGATTTGTTTATCATAGGCCGGGTACACGATTGGAGCAAGGAGCGGTTCTCGGGAGGCGGCTTTCCGGTCATCCCTCCGGAAAAAACATCACGGACAAGCCCAGCAGACCAAGACGCTAAGATATTCTTCGCGGGTGACTGGACGGCGCGGTGGATGGGGTTCGTGGAGGGCGCGCTGGAGAGCGCAGCGCGGGTGGTCGAGGAGATAGCCAGTGGCTGAAGTCTTTCGAAACGCACGCACGATGGACGGGTCGCGGATCGCGTTCTCTGTCGAGAACGGGCGCTTCGTCGAAGTCGTCGAAGACATCCCGGTGGGGGTTGGAACCGATCTCAATGGCGCGACGGTGCTTCCGGGGTTCATCGACGCGCACTGCCACATCCTGCCGATGGGGATCGACCTCCAACGGCTCAACCTCTCGCACTGCAACACGCCTGACGAAATTTTAGGCGCAGTGCGCAAGTGGAGACCAAAAGTACAAGACGGCGAATGGCTGATGGCCGTCCACTACGACAACACGAAGTTCGAGGGCGCGCAGCACATGCACCGGGAACAGATCGACCAAGTGTGCTCTGACATTCCCGTCGTGTTGCGGCACTTCAACGGCCACGCGAGCGTCGTCAACACTGCGGCGCTCATGAAAGCAGAAGTCAGCAAAGACACGAAGGACCCGAAGGGGGGGGAGTACGTCCGCGACGCGAGCGGGGGACTGACGGGCGTGCTGCTCGAGCGAGCGCACGAGTTCGTCACGGGCCGTGCGCCACAACCGAGCCAATCACAAATGACGGAGGCCATTAAGCGGGCCACCGAGGCGATGCTTCCGTACGGCGTCACGTGCGCGACCGACATGATGACCGGGTACAGCGACCTCCAAAAGGAGCTTCGGGCGTACGCCGAAGCGTCGAAAGAGGGGCTGCCGTTCCGATATCGCCTCGTCGCCCAGTGGTCGGCGCTGTTCGGTGGCAATGAGACTCCCATCAAAGAAACAGGCGATGACAAATGCAAAGTGATCGGGACAAAGATTTTCGCCGACGGGGCAATCGGGTCTGCGACTGCAGCGGTTTACAAAGAGTTCCAGACCGGCGGCAATGGAAAACTCATTTATGAGCCGCAAAGACTGAAAGAAATGGTGAAGACTGCACACGATGCAGGATGGATGGTCGCGATCCATTCGATTGGAGACCGGTCGACCGACATCGTGCTCGACGCTTTTGAAAACACCGACGAGCCGAGCAGGCACAGGCTGGAACACGCGATGATCCTAAGCGACCAACAGATCGAAAGGATCGCAAAAGCGAACTGCCACGTCGCGATGCAGCCTGAGTTTCTCTTCCGATTTGCCCACGCTTACAAGAAGAACCTCCAGGCCGATGTTTACCCCCACCTGAAGCGCGCGAAGTCCTGCCTCAAGGCGGGGATTAGAATGTCGTTCAACTCAGACAGGCCGATCGTCAGCGGAGCCCCGTGGGTCTCAATACAAACTGCGATAAGCAGGCCAGATGGATTTGACAAAGGAGAAAACATCGATGAAAAAACGGCGATCGGGCTTTACACACAAGGCGGAGCCGACGCAAACGGGGAAACTCAGACGATAGGGTCGATCGAAGAGGGAAAGTTCGCCGATTTCCAGGTTTATTTTGAACCTCCGAAACCCAAAGATGAACCCAAACCAGACCTGGTCTACGTCGGGGGCCAACTAGCGTGGAAAAAAGGGTCCTAGTGGCACGGAACACCCCGCTAGGGCCAGTCGTTTAAAGAAGTGCAGATCCTCCTCCCAACGAGGATGGGATCGGCGATGAGTCCGGTCCGACAAATCGGCCCCCGCTCTTCCCAGCGGGGGTTTTTTTTATTTCGCGCGAGCCCTTTTTCGGGTCGATCGAAGACTGAACGTCTGTTCTTCCTGAAACTGGATGTGAATCTTGTATGAAGTCTTTTTCCCAAACGAAGCAGGCACTGAATCCAAAGCCCAGCCCGTCGCGCTGACGCCTTGGCTAGGCAGCGCGACGTGAACGATCTCGCCTTGCTTTGGCCGCTCACATGCGATCACGCACATGCCCTTCGAGGAGTGGTCGACGATCTCTGCCGGTTCGCCATCGAACAGGATGTCTTCTCCCGCCAATGTCGTCAATCGGTCTACGGCCCTGCGTTCTGTGCGACGGACAAAATTTGGGAGGGCCAACTTAAGTTCGTGTCGTTCGGGGTCGCGTTCTACCACTTCTGAATGGAACGTCGCGAAACCGCCCACTGCAGCCGAGCACACCATCACTCTCTCGCCAGTCCTGATGGGGACGTAGTGGTCTGCTTGAAGCGGGTTTGAAAAAACGAGATAGTCATCGTCCTGTCGCAAATAGTGGCAGCGATAGGAACCGCCGGCTCCGATCAGTTTGACAGACGTGTTCGGCGCGAGGCTTGGGTTTGACTGCTTGGACGCGAAGTACCAAAACAGGCAATAGGAGACCAGGATCGCTCCACCAAAATAGAGCAGAACCGACGCCACGACGAAAACGATGTCTTTCATTTCAACAACCCCCAAAGAAGGGGTCAATTGATCTGCTGCGTCGAACCGTACTTGCGCTCAAGGCGGAACTGCTCTTCGAACTGCGGAACCAGTTTGAGCGCTTCCCCGAGGCTGATTGCGGACTCCATTGCGGAGCCTTCGTCGCCTCTCCGGGCAAAGTCCAACGCGTCGATCGAAGACTGTTTGAGCAACTTGTATGCCAAGTCCCTCGTGGCGTGGGACAGGTGGTGTTCAGCGGGCGCTTTGAGGCGCACCATGATTTCTACTAGGGCGGCCAACGAGGCCTGAATTCGCTCAGCCTCTTTGATGGCTTCGTCGTCCTTTCCGACCCGCGAGATTTGCGGAATCTTCCTTAGCGACTCGGCGATGGGAGCGATGGCTTGTGAAAGCAGTCCCATCGTCCGCCGATAAAGGTCTAGGCTGATCGGCTTATCAGCCTGGGCGCCTTCCATGTCTTTGAGAGATCCTTGCAGGTCGCCCAAAGACGCCCTGG
>CAYYZP010000245.1:0-2117 GCA_964476165.1 uncultured Fimbriimonadaceae bacterium | reverse complement strand
GGGGTCCACTGGTGGAACGGGACGAGCGCGGTCTTGAACGCCATGCCGACCGTCATGAGCGCGACGGAGAACACGATCAGCCCTGTGTACTGCGTATAGCCCAGTTCGACCGCCGTGCCGAGCACAGCAAGATCGAGCGAGCCGGTCGCGCCATAGAACATCGCGATCCCGAAAAGGAAGAACGCGGACGCGAACGCGCCGAGGAGGAAATATTTGATCGCGGACTCTTCCGACTTGTGCTCGCTCCTACTCATGCCGACCAGGCAGTAGAGCGCGATGCTTAGTATTTCGAGGCCGAGGAACACCATGAGCAGGTTGGTCGTGCTGACCATCACCATTCCACCCGCCGTTGCCCAAAGAGCAAGCGGATAGAACTCGGCGAACGCGATGCCTTTTTCGCGCAGATAGCGCTCGCTGAAGAGGAAACTCACGGCGCAGGCGGCGACTAGAAGGAACTGCAAGGCGGTGCCGAAGTGGTCGAGCAGCACCATGCCGGCGATGTGCGTTCCGGTGGGGGCAGGCAACAAGCCAATCGTATAGACACCCGCAATAATGAGTCCGATGACCGAAGCGACGACGACCACGTTGTTGTTCTTGCGCGGTGCGAGCATCTCGATCACAAGGGCGACGATGCCAGTGATCGAGACGATCAGGACGGGCATGATGACCGACCAGTCGATCGTTGGTATCTGAAACTCGTTGTTCATGCGGTCACCTTTTTGTCCGCGAGTCTTCTAAGGTCTTGGGTCGTCGCCTGCAGTTCAAAGTCGATCCCCATGATCGCGCCTTCGCGCAATTTGCGGACTTCTTCCGGAGTAACCCCTGAATCAATGTCCCATGCGAAGCCGGTCGCTGCGAGATCGCTGACGAAGTCGATGTACGGCTCAGTCTTGCCGTTGACGTAGACCACGTTGAATGTTGATTCGATTTCTTGCATGAGGCGGCGGTCGACTTCTAAGAAGTGTCCGCCGTACTGCATGGGCGTCGTCGTGTCAGGGCAAGCGCCATCGAGAAAATAGAATATGCCGATTGCGCCGCGTGCGATCGCGTCTGACATTTCTTTTCTCGTTTCGGCTTCCAGTTCGGAAACGCGTTTTGCGCCAGCGGTTGGGTCGCTTTCGATGAGCGAAAGGAGTTGCTCACCGTCCCTCATCGCCTTTCCCAGAGGGCTGACGACGAGGGCGAGATTTGGAAGCGGGCCCGATCCGATATGATCTGCCAGCACGATGAGCGCGTCGCACTTGTCTGTCACTCCAAGAATAAGCGGACGGTCAAGAGCAGCGAATCTTTCGAGAGGCGTCATTCCCCCACCTCGGCATTGTCTTCCGCAGGGACTTGCGCCTTAAGTTTCGCGGGTGCAAGGGTGCCTGAAACGACGAAAGTTCCTAGGTCCTTCTCGTCGCGCACGCCTGTGACAAGGACGACGCTTCCGTCATCGGCGATCTCGTTGTCCATAGCGCTCCACGACGGCCGAAGCCCGGCTTCATTGGTCGCCATGTGCCGAACAGCCGCAATCGATTTCTCCATCGGCTTGAGAAAGGTCATAGGCAGAAGCCCCCCCCAGAACGCAAGCACGACGAACGAGCCGACGACGACGACCTCCCAACTCTTAATGTCCTTGATCCGCTCGAGCGCAGGATTGGTGACCGGGCCATAGAACACTTTTTGAAACATCCACAGCAAATAAACGGCGGCGATGACCACGCCCGTCCCTGCGATCAGCGGAACCCACCATCCTAGCCCATATTGGTGCGCCACCGACGACTGGAACGCGCCCAAGAGCGCCAAGAACTCGCCGACGAAGCCGTTGAGCCCTGGAAGCCCGACGCTGCTCAGCATGATAATGAGAAACAGCGCGGCGAACACGGGCATTTTCGCTTTGAGGCCGCCCATGTCTTTGAAGAGCCGCGTGTGGATGCGTTCATAAAGCAAGCCGACCAAAAGGAACAGCGCGCCCGTGCTGACGCCGTGGTTGATCTGCTGGTATGCCCCCCCCATGAGGCCGTTGTGCGTGAGACTAAAGATGCCAAGGACCACGAACCCCATGTGCGACACGGATGAGTAGGCGACTAGCCTCTTAAGGTCGGGCTGCATTGCCGCGACGATGCCGCCGTAGA
>CAYYZP010000244.1:0-3403 GCA_964476165.1 uncultured Fimbriimonadaceae bacterium | reverse complement strand
GTCGAACTCGGGGCAGGAGCGTATCCCGGATCGGCGCATATCATCGTCGAAAAACTGCTCGCGAGCAAGCAAGAGCGCGACAGACTGATGAAGAAGATACAGTCTAAGGGCCTCATCTTGAGCGCCATCTCGTGTCACGGAAATCCGATCCACCCTGTTTCAAAAATCGCGAAAGACCACCACAAGGCGTTCGTCAACTCGGTCAAGTTAGCGAGCGCACTCGGTGTGAAGTGTGTCAACGGGTTCAGCGGTTGCCCCGGCGACGGACCTGGCGCAAAGAATCCGAACTGGGTGACGTGCGCTTGGCCGGACGAGTATCGCGAAATCCTTGAGTGGCAATGGAAGAAAGTCGTTTTTCCGTACTGGAAAGAGCAGTCTGTTTTTCTGGCGAAGCACAAAGTGAATTTCTGCATCGAGATGCACCCTGGTTTCGTTGTGTATACGAACGACACGCTTTTGAAACTAAGGAACGGAGTAGGGAAGTTCGGCGATCGGATCGGCGCGAACTTCGACCCTTCGCACTTGTGGTGGCAGGGTATCGACCCGATTCAGGCAGTGCGACAACTCGGCGAAGAAGGAGCGCTGTATCACGTTCACGCCAAGGACGCGCGTATCGACCCGCGCAACAGCGCACTGAACGGCAACCTCGATGCAAAATCTTATTCCAAAATCGCGCAACGGTCTTGGGTGTTCCGGTCGTGCGGATACGGCCACGGCGTCGAGTGGTGGAAGGAGTTCGTGAGCACTCTCCGCACCGTCGGTTATGATCACGTGCTGAGCATCGAGCACGAGGACGGCCTGATGTCGCCGATGGAGGGGCTTCGTAAGGCGGTCGAGGTTCTCAAGGAGGCGGTCATTTCAGAAAGCACAGGGAAGATGTATAGGGCGAAGGACTGAACGGGCGGGCCCGGTCTAGCCTGGTTCGAACGGTATAATGCGCGCTTGGCGCAAGCCCCCCTCGGAGGCCGAAGACCTTGCAATCTCGAAGCAATCTATTCCTAATTATCGTCGTAGTACTCACCGGATTGGCCGTCTGGGGCTACACCTCGTTCAAGTACAAGTACGGCATCGACGTCAAGGGCGGAATCCGGCTCGTCTATTCGATCAGCCAGACCAAGGACAACAAAGACAAGGGCCACACTCTCGAACAGGACCGCGCCAGCACGATCCGGACCCTGACGGCCCGCGCGACGACAGGGCTCGGTGTCAACGAAGCGACTGTCCAGGCCAAAGGCACCAACCAGATCGTCATCGAACTGCCAGGCTTTACCGACCCCAAAGAGGCCAACGATCTCATGGGATCGACGGCGCGGCTGATGGCGTTCCATGCCAAGAACATTAGTACCGTCATTCGAAACAGGCCCTATATCAAGAGCAAAGAGGAGACCATTGATGGATCACCCGTCGTCTTCTTCCAACGTTCGGTGGGGGACACTACTCCGATCGGCCCGGACAATCCGGAGTATGCGCAGATCATCGCGCAGTGGGGCGATCCTATCTTGCAGGGCAACGACCTTGCCGACGCAAGTGCATTGATGCAGGGCAACAAGGTCGTTCCAGAGTTCACGTTCTCACCCGAAGGTGGGCGAAAAATGGAGGCTTGGACACGTAGCGTCCTGAGCCAAGGCGAACATCTTGCATTTGTGATCAATGGGCGAGTGCTCAGCATTGCTCCAATAAAAGAAGGTCAGATTCTCGACACAGAAGCGTTCATTGACGGTGACTTTGAACCAAGGGCCGTTGAGAGGCTCACGACGCTCCTACGAGAGGGCGCATTGGAGGTCGATCTTAATAAGGAGAGCCAGGAACAGGTCGATCCGAGCATCGGCGAGGGCGCTCTCGATCAGATCGTCAAAGCGGGAGTCGTCAGTTTTGTGCTGGTGTGTGCATTCATCGTCGCCTATTACGGCCTGCCCGGCCTGGTCGCGGGGATCGCGCTCGTGCTTTACGGCCTGTTCACAATCACCGCGCTCAAAGGACTTGGCGCGACGTTTTCACTTGCGGCAATTGCCGCTTTCATTTTGAGCGTTGGTATGGCGGTCGATGCAAACATCCTTGTCTTCGAGCGGATCAAAGAGGAACTGCGCGCAGGCCGACCGCTTTTGATTGCGGTCGATTTTGGATTTAAGCGCGCACTTTCGGCGATCGTCGACTCAAACGCCTGTACTATTTTAACAAGCATTGTTTTGTTCACCCTTGGCACTGGGCCAGTGAAGGGATTTGCGACGACACTGATCTGGGGCGTCCTCATTTCGTTCTTTACGGCGATCACGGTGACGCGCGCGCTCACGTTTACCGCGATCAAGATCGGCCTGCTCAACAATCCAAAATACTTTGCGGTCAAGCGCAACTGGTTTGGTGAGAAGTTAGAAGAAGGCGCGGGCACGAACCCGATCAAGATCGTTTCCAGGACTAAGACTTGGTTTGCTCTCTCTATTTTGCTCATATCGGTGGGGGCGGCGTTCGTTGCGATTGGTGGAATTAAGCCGAACTTTGAGTTTAGCGGGGGCCACGAAGGCACTTACGCGGTGGGATCGAACCAGGACCTCGCGTCGATCCGCGCATCGCTTTCGCGTAGCGACTTTCCAAAGGCGAACGTCAAACTCGGGACGAACGCAGACGGAAGTCGCACCGCCTATGTTTCCGTACCCCCCTCCGAAAAACTGAGCAAGAACGAGGACAAAGCAAAGCAAGAAGAAGAGATAAAGCAACAATTGGCAACTGCCGCTGGCTTGACCGTCGATGCGAAATCGACTCTTTCAAGCGTCGGTCCGACGATCCAAAGGGAGACGGTCTCGAACGCGATCCTCGGCGTCGTCGTATCGACCGGGCTGATCATGCTCTACATCGCGCTGCGTTTTGGCGTGGCACTTGGCGGCATGAAGAACGGCATCAAATTTGGCGTGTCGGCGATTGTCGCCATGCTCCATGACGGAATGTTCGTCGTCGGCGCGGCAGGCATCCTTGGATATTTCTTGGGTTGGGAGATCAGTGCCCTGTTCATCACCGCGATGCTCACCGTCATTGGGTTTTCTGTCCATGACACGATCGTTATATTCGATAGAATCCGTGAAAACCTGCGCCATCAGACGAAGGGCGAGACGTTCGACCACCTCGTGGACAAGTCTGTGACTCAAACCATCGCGCGTTCGATCAACACGTCGATGACGGCGTTCGTGACGCTCTTAATCCTCGTCTTCTTCGGCACTGTGCTTCCAGAAATCAAGTTCATGTGTCTCACGATGGCGGCGGGAATCGCGGTTGGGACGTATTCTTCGATCTTCAACGCCTCGCCGATTCTGTGGCTTTGGAACAAGGCGACGATACGGCGTCAGGGCGAACAGGCCGACCTTATGGCAGAAGCCCAGCGCGAGGCAAGGCTCAAGGCGCGCATCGAGATTTC
>CAYYZP010000243.1:0-16483 GCA_964476165.1 uncultured Fimbriimonadaceae bacterium | reverse complement strand
ATGGACGGTGACGCGGTACAAGGCAAACGGCTTTCCGGCGGCTTGTGCAATATCCCACAGTCCGTCTGTGTGTTCGCGCACATAGAGGCTCCGGCCAAACGATTCGCGAAAGAGCGTCGTGATCTCGTCGTCAACGACGCGTGCGGGAACAGCGGCGATCACGTTTGCGGCGACGACCGAACCGAGTTTTTCTTTACCAAAAGAAACAGCGGCGCCTTGCCCCCACCCAGAGCGCGCAAGAAAAGCGTCAACGTCCTCCTCTCCGGTCCCTGCGATTTGCACGGCAGGCAGTTCCAGTAATAGTCCTGACTGGATTAGTGGGACGAGTGCGATCAGCGCGAGCGTCGCGGCTGGCCCAGGGACCGAGACATCGTCCGCGCAGACCATCGGGTTGTTGTCTATAGTCTCGACCAGTCCCGCGACTTCGATATTTGGTTCGTTTGTGAATAGTCGTCGTTGCCACCCGTCCTGATCAATAAGGACGCAACCGTTCGGCGTGGGCCGATCAACAGAGGACACGCAAGGGTGAAGAGAAAGCAGATTCTTGACGCCGCCCTCTGATACGGAGACCGAAACGATCACTTCTTTCGCGATACGTTGGTCGTGCTCGTCATCGTCTGCGCCTTTAAGCCAGTACCCATTGTGATTTTCGTGTCGATGTCCAATTGAAACAACTGCCCGTTCTTGGCCTCAAGATAGAGTGTTCCTGTCGAGTCAGAGACGAACCCTTTTGTCGTAGCGACCACGTCGAACACGGCGCACTTGGTGCCCTTATAGTTTTTGACTCCCTTAAGCGTGTAGGTCGAAACGAATTCGAGCGGACGGTTTCCTTGCTTGACTGTCCGCGTCGTGGTCCAGGTCTCGCCGACTTTCATTGGCTTCTCTGGAAGTCGCTGGTCGCTGATGCCACCGAGCCCTGGGGTCGCCCCGACTGGGCCGAACGAATCCATCTTGACGTTGACCTTCTTTAGTTTTTTTGACGTTGGATCCATTGATTCAACTTCGACGTCAGCGACGCCGTTGACCACGGAAAGCACCGTCATCGTCGATTCGCCCGACGTTGGTACCGTCTTTCCGTTGGGCATTGTCGCCACTATGTTGACGTTATATTTGTAGACGTCTCCTTTATTCCAGGCCATCCTGAATTTATATGTCGGGCCCTCTTTGGTGACTTGTGCCGGGGCCTGTGCCACTAAGAGTAGCGCCAGTGCAACGGAGACTAAAACCGAGAATCTGTTTTTCATGCTTTTCATTTTGACCTTAGTTTTTGCTTCGACGGGACTCAGTCGATCTTGAGGACTTCGATTTCAAAGACCGCGATTTGTCCGCCCATGACTGCTCCGTATCCGCCTTGTCCAAACACGAGCAGGGGGGGCAAAGTAAGCCTTCGCTTTCCTCCGACCTTCATACCGACAATCCCAGCGTCGATACCTTGAATGACTTTGCCTGCGCCCACTTTGAATCTGAGCGGGGTGCCTCCGGCCTTGATGTCTCCTCGCTCGCGAGAATTGTCAAAGCGCTTGCCGTTGACATAGGTTCCTCGATAATGGATAGTGACCCTGTCACCGTTTTTGACTTCAGCGCCGGATCCGACTACTGTGTCCACTGTGTCGTAGACGTATTCTTCACCAGCCCGAGCGACATTGAGCACCTTGACAGAGAAGACGAGATCTTGCTTGCCCGGGATATTCAGTTCGCTCAGTCCCTTTTCGCCATAGGCCTTTTCCCACGGAATGAACACCTCGAACTCATCGCCCACCTTGGCATTAGTGACCGCCTCATAAAGCCCGGCGATCGCATCTTTAGAGCCAAGGCCGAAAAAATACGGTGGCAGCGTGGGGCCCGTCTCGTCCTTCACCTCGTCGTTGCGGTCGAAAACAAATTCTTCTGTCGCAGACTTGATGACGTATTCCAAATAGACGACGTCGCCTTCTAAAATGGGATTGCCTGCCCCTTCTTTTCTGACGGTCTTCTTGATGTCCCTCACGGGCGTTGTTTGGGATTTTTCAGGATCTGAAACCGCATTCGCATTGTTGCAGCCTTGTAGGGCAAGTGCCGCAACGACGAGCGCAAGCGCCGAGAACCTGTTCATAGCGGAATAGAGTACCTTTCGGTGTTTCGGTAGACTCATCTGAATGGCCTCTAAAGGTAACAAAATCGATGCCAGCAACGTTCCTACGACGGTGTCGAACCGTCGTGCCCGGCACGAATACGAGTTGCTCGGCCATTACGAGGCCGGGATCGTGCTCGCTGGGTCAGAGGTCAAAAGCGTCGCGGCAGGCCGCGTGAACCTTGTCGATTCCTACGTGACCGTGAGGGACGGAGAGGTCTGGCTCGTCAACCTGGACATCGAGCCATATAAGTTTGCCGCCATGTTTGTCATCGACCGTCGCCGCGACCGCAAACTTCTCCTGCACCGACGAGAGATCGATGTGATCGCACGCAAGAGCCAAGAAAAGGGGCTCTCGATCGTCCCACTTCGGATCTATTTCAAGAGCGGGAAGGCCAAGGCGGAGATCGCGCTCGCGCGCGGCAAGCGGCAGTTTGACAAGCGGATCGCGATCAAAGCGAAGGACCAAAGGCGCGAACTGCGAAAAGAGGGACTAATCTAGTTTCCAGGTGCCTTCAAACACGGTCTCGGTCGTCCCGGTCATGAAGACTCTCCCGACTTCTTTGTAATCAATCGTCAGTCCCCCACCTGGAAGGCTCACGTCAACAAGCCTGTCAGTCAAGCCCGCCAATGAAGTTGCGACGACACAAGCACAGGCGCCGGTTCCGCAGGCCAGAGTCGCGCCCGCACCCCGCTCCCAAGTTCTTTGAATGATGTGTTGCCTGTCGATGACTTGGACAAAGTGGACGTTTACGCGGTCGGGAAACAGTGGATAGTTTTCTAAAACGGGGCCGAGCCGTGCGAGATTGATCTTTGCCGCGTTAGGCACGACGATCACGAGGTGGGGGTTGCCCATCGAGACCGCAGTGGCTGTGAACTTGAACCCGTCGCCTTCGATCTCTTGTAGTATGAACGTGGATTCAGGAGGGCCGTCCATGCCGAAGTCCGCCCTCTTGAGCCTGGCGGGGCCCATGTCGACACGCACGAGCCCGGAGCCAAGGATCTCAAGCGTGAGCAAGCCCGCTCCTGTCTCGATAGGTATCGGTCCATTGTTGGAAAGGCCAATCTCTTGCAAGTAAGCGGCGACGCAACGGACTCCATTGCCGCACATTTCGCTTTCGGAGCCGTCCGGGTTGAACATCCGCATCCGAAACCCGCCGGTGGGGGCGCGCTCGATGTAGATCGTCCCGTCGGCGCCGACGCCGAACCGTCGGTCGCAAATCGCCTTTGCGATGGACTCGCGATTATGGGGGGGGGCTGTGCCCGTCACTGCATCGAACACGACGAAGTCGTTTCCAATGCCGTGCATCTTTCGAAACGTCAAATAGGAGCCGTCAGTCTTCGTCTCCGCCATGGTTTCCTCTTTCTCCTACGCCTCGCGCAGGGACGATGTTCGTCACGGCGTGCTTGTAGACGAGTTGCGTCGGCAATCCCGGCGCGTCGAGCAGCACGGTGAACGCGTCGAACCCCTTGACTTGGCCCTTGAGTTGGACGCCGCCTACCATAAAGATCGTGACGGCGACACCTTCCTTTCGGACCTGGTTCAGGAACATGTCCTGAAGATTTAGACTTTTTCCCATCGGTTTCTCCTAGACAAAACAAGCATCCACGATCTCTTTGGCGCAAGCCGTCGAGAAGTCGCCACCGACATCGCCTCGGAACCATTTCGTTACGCGAGGCTCGCTACGGAGCCAGGTCCGTTGTCGTCGCGCATACTGCCGCGTCTCAGCAACGATGCGGAGCTCCGCCTCCTCGCTCGACATGGTTCCTTGCACGATGCCGATCACGCAGTCATACCCGATGGCGCGGAATCCTGGCGCGGTCGGCGCAATTTTTTCAGCGAGCAGACAGGCAGTCTCTTCGATCCAGCCCGATTTGAGCATGTTCGATGCTCTTGCTGTAATTGCGTCGTCGATACCTTCTGGGTCTAGGACGTATTTTTCGATCTTAAACGGTGGGAGTTCGAACTTGATAGAAGGTCGAGGGTCGCGGGCGCGTTCGAGAGCCCTACGGACGCGCACCGGGTTTTTGAGGTCGACGGTCGCGACAAGATCAGGGCATGAACTCTTTAGAGCAGCGACAAGACCTTCGATGCCTTCTCGCTCTTGGAGTTCCATGAGTTCGGCACGAAGGTCGGGATTGGGGGGGGGCATGAGGTCGTCGTACTGTTCGACGAGCGCACGGACGTAAAAACCCGTACCTCCGACGATGACGGCCCCTTTCTGCTCGTCCCAGAATTCTTGCAAGACTTCAGATGCGCGAACTACGTATTCCCCCACCCCGAACTCGTCGCATGGCTCGACGATGTCAATGAGTCTGTACTCGTCTTTGCGGGGCGGCTTGTTGGTTCCAATGTCAAGCCGTTTGTACACCATGAAAGCGTCGGCGCTCAGCAGTGAAAGCCCAAGTTGGTCGGCGATATTTTCCGCGACGTCGGATTTACTTGACGCCGTGGAGCCCATGATTGCAATCAGGCGAGGTGTCTGGCCCACTTTGAACTAGTACTTTATGAGCGCGCAGACCTCGTACTCGCGCAGGATCTTCATGCCTTCCAAGAACGTGAGTTCGACGACGAACCCCATCCCGCAAACAGTGCCCTTGAGCCGCTCGACAAGCCTTGCCGCTGCCGCGGCGGTCCCACCGGTGGCGAGCAGGTCGTCTACGATGTACACCCGTTGTCCAGGCGAGACGGCGTCCGTGTGCATCTCGACAGTGTTCGTCCCATATTCGAGCGCATATTCTTCGCTGATCCTGTCGTGTGGAAGTTTGCCAAGTTTGCGCGCCATTGAAAAGGGAACGCCGAGCGCCATCGCTACCGGAACCCCGAAGACGAAGCCGCGGCTCTCGATGCCGATGATGACTTCGGTCCCGTGTTTTCGTGCGTGATCGGCAAGGAGCGTCACGATCTCATTCATGGCGGCTGGGCTCTGCAAAATCGGTGTGATGTCCTTGAACACGATTCCTGGCTTTGGAAAGTCAGGAACATCGCGAATCAAAGATTCTGCAAGGAGTCCAATCATAGTTCGCGTTATACCAGCCTACTGTTCGACCTCGATCCCCGGCTCCCAGCCCTGTTCGCTCGCCAGCATGAGGACCTTGATGTGCATGTCGCGGTCGATACGGCTCTGACAACTCAGGCGGAAGTTTCCAAGTTCTCCATCCTCTTCAAGGCAGTCGTGCTCCTTTGTCTCCATTTGCGGCTCTTCGCTGATGAACTGGACGCGGCAGGTCGTACATCGGGCGTTGCCTCCACACCGGTGGCTGATATCGACCCCGCTGTCCTCGATGGCAAGGACAAGTTTCTTGCCCTCAGGTACTTGGTACGTCCCGAACCCCTCGACAGTCAGGCTGAAAGTCTTCATCAGAAAAGAGACTATACATTTTTGGAAGAATTGAATGTTGCCAGGGGAGATAGAATGGGGCTGATGATCAATGAGGAGCGACTGGTTCTTTTGTTCAAATCGCTCTGCTTGATCGACGCCCATTCGTTGCAGGAGCGCGAGTGCGTCCAAAGCGTGAGATCCCGGCTCGACGGGATGGGACTGGAAGTCTGGGAGGACGATGCCGGGGCGAAGATCGGTGGCAACGCCAACAATCTGATCGCCCGGATGCCCGGAAACGCCCAAGGCGCACCAAAGATTTTTTTCAGCGCGCACTTCGACACGGTCGAGCCAACGACAGGACTGATCATTGAAGAGCGAGACGGCGTCTTCTACAGTGCGAGCGACACGATCTTAGGCGCGGACGACAAAGCGGGCATGGCGCCGATCATCGAGGCCGTGCAATCGATCATTGACGAAGGTGTCCCACACGGCGAGGTGCTATTGCTTTTTTCTGTCGCAGAAGAGATCGGACTGTTAGGGGCGCACGCGCTCGAAATCGAAAAACTCGGGCTCGACTTTGGATACGTCCTCGACACCGGTCCACCGGTGGGATCGTTCGTGACACGCACGGCCAATCACGACAAGTTAGACATCGTCATCCAGGGCAAACCTGCGCACAGTGGCAAGAACCCCGAAGACGGCGTGAGCGCGCTCGAGGTCGCGGCGGAAGCGATTTCTCGGATGCGCCTGGGACGCATCGATGAAGAAACGACCGCGAACATCGGACTGATCCAAGGAGGAACGGCGGTGAATATCGTGTGCCCTTACGTGAAGATGCGTGGAGAGGCGCGTTCGACGGACGTAGCGAAACTCGATGCACAAGTGGATCACATGGTGCAGACATTTGAGGAGGCGGCGCGTCGGAGGGGGGCGATCGTCGTGATCGACCACCACCGCCACTATTCCTCGTATAACATTTCCGAGGTGGCAGAAGTTGTGAAGGTTGCACAGCGCGCGAGCAAGAATTGTGGACATGACCCCGCGCTTCGCACGACGCTCGGCGGCAGCGACGCCAACGTCTATAACACCAAGGGCGTTCCGACGATCGTAGCGGCCACAGGTATGGACAAGATTCATACGCACGATGAGTGCATCAGCCGCAAGGATCTGGTCGCTACCGCCCATCTGGTGAGAGAACTAATCGTCGAGTCTGCAAAAGGCTGAATATCTTGGTGGTCTTATGCGTCTATACTCTTGGACAAGTGGCAAGGCTCGCCTGTTGGGCCTTGGCCTTAGGAAATCAAGGATGAAAAAAGCAAAACTTTTTGGAGCGGTCGCCCTTTTGGCGCTCGTCAGCACCGCCAACGCCCAGTACAACAAGCCTTCGGGCATCGCCATCAGAGGAGGGCTTTTCTTCCCCTCGGACGCGACGGCCAAGGCAGAAGGGAAGACGTGGTTCGGCGTCGGCCTGGACTACAAGACGAAAGACGTCGAGTTCGAGGCGATGCGAGGCGGATACGACACTTCTTACACGATCTCGGTCGACTATTACTCTAAAGGCGACTACAGCAACATGCCTATCATGTTGAACTACGTCTCTCGACGCGACAATTTCTACTATGGCGGTGGGGCGGGCCTTGGATACGCAAAGACGCCAACAGCCGGTGGCACGAGCACTAACACCGAAATGACCTACCAGTTCAGCGTCGGCTTTGAGTTCCAAAAAGGCACGATGCCGTTCTTTATCGAGGGCCGTTATTGGGGCTGCGCCGAGTCCGCGCTCACTGGCACTGCGATATACGCTGGGATCAAGTTCTAGGCGTTCTGCGGCAAGTAGGCTCAAACGAGCCGGGGTTGAGACCTCCGGCCCGTTTTTGTCGTATCCTTGGGCAGTCTTGGCCTCAAAAGTGAACTTGACGACCTTAGGGTCGTCCTATCCTATCGATGGCCCTGAGCGGAGCAAGCCGTTTGGCTGAAAAGAAGAACCTTGAACTAGCGATGGAACAGGCGCTCGTCGAGCAATGCAGTCGCCGAGACCTTGAAGGGTTTTCCAGGATCGTCGACGCCTACCAGGCTCGATTGCTCGGCTTCGTCCGCCGCATGGTTCGCAACGAGGAAGAGGCGCTGGACGTGACCCAAGAAGTGTTCATCAAGGCGTTCCGCAACCTCGAGCGCTTTGACGGAAGGTCTTCCGTGCGGACATGGCTTTTCCGAATCGCGCACAACCTGTGCATCGATCGGGCACGGAAGTCTGGCCGACGGTTTGTAGAGACCAGCCTCGAGCCAATGAACGCGGAAGACGACCCGCTCGAGTTTTCTGACGACCGATGGGACCCACAGCGCGTGGTCCTTGAACAGGAGTTCTCGGAGGTCGTCGAAGAAGCGATCGCGTCGATGAGCGAAAAACTCCGAACAGTCCTGTTGCTTCGCGACAAAGAAGATTTAGGTTACGACGAGATCGCAAAGGTTGTCGACATTCCCGTCGGGACCGTTAAGAGCAGACTCTTTCTGGCGCGCGCGCACGTCAGGTCTTATATTCAAAACTACAACGGTTTACCGACCGAGAAGGTGGTCGTATGAAGATTTGGAAATTGCGAGCAAAACGTAGCGACGAAACGCTATTGACAATAGAAGAGTCGATGCGATTAGACGCCGCGCTCGAAGCCACCGAAAACCAGATTGTGGTCAAGTCCGTGAAAAACTTGTCAGACGAAGAACCGAGCCTAGCGTGGAGGAGTTCGCTCAATACGCGACTTGGCTCGGCGTATACGAAGAAGCGGTCATCGACTGTTTGGATGCGCGCGTTGTGGGCCGTCGGATGCGGATGCGTCGCGTGGATCGCGTTCGTCTTCGTCACGACCGTAAGACCCGAGGAGCGGCCAATAAGAGAGCATTCCGTCGCCCAGGTCAGCGTAGAAGACGCGATTCTGGCTGACCATCAGGACGCGGTCTCTCAGACGTCTTTGGGGATCTATATCGGCTATGGCGACCCCCAGGACGCAGAGGCTTCACTCGATGAAACACGCTCGTAGTCTTTTGGTTCTTGTTGCTTCAGCGTCCCTTTTTGCTCTGAGTTTCGGGCAAGGCGGAGGTAGGGATCCGGATCGGTTGCTCGACGAGGTCTTAAAGGCAAACCAGACGCTCAGGTTTCGCGGTTTGAGAATCGTGACCTTCCGCTCGAACCGTGAAGGCAACCCCAAGGAGAGGCAGATCACAGAACTTATCGTGCGCGACGGAAGGAGGAGCCGCACAGAGTATTCGGGAGACGATGAGATGGCAGGACAGATTGCCGTCGATGACGGAGTCAACCGATTGCAGTACCTTCCGATGGAGAACGTTATCAATCGATCGCCCTCTTTGCAGAACGAGTCAGGCGGTCGCCTCGAATCGTTGCTCCGTGCGAGGCGCAAGGAATTTACTGTGCGCGTAACGGAGGGCGTTCGCGTCGCAGACCACCCTACGTTGATGATCGAACTCGTTGGAAAGGAAGGAAACACTCACCGCATTTGGGTAGAGAAGCGAGGCAAGGCGATCCTCAAACGAGAGGTGGGGGGATCGTCGTCAGATCGTGGAATGTCGTACGAGTTCCAAACTTTTCAATACCAGCCGAACGTGGCCAATTCGGAGTTCGTGATCGACAAACCGGGCGCAAGGGTCGTCGGTCCAGAGGAAAGACTTGCGTCCAATGCCAAGAAGATAGGAGTCGAGCCACAGGGGTTGGCGCCGAACTCAGGCTTCATGCTTTTTGACTCGCGGGGCTTCATGGTCGGGCCAAAGGCGATCCTTCGTTCGACCTACGGGAACGGAAAGATCAGCGTGACGCTGGTTCAGGTGAAGGGTGAACTTGACCAGGAGCGCCTCGTCGAACGAGAGAACCGGCGCATCAGGATCCACGTTTGGCGGGCTGGCCCCTACTACTTCTCGCTCCTTGGAGATCTGACCCCCGAGGACCTGCACCACCTAGCGGGACTGGTCGGCGGCTAGCAACGACCCACTAGTCCCGAACGTCATAATGAGCAGAGTGGCTGCCATGCAACACAGGAACGGGGGAAAGGCTTCCAAGTTCAAGCGAAGGCTCAAAGTCATCGCTCTCATCACCCTGAGCCTGTCCAGCACAGTCGTGCTAGCGGGATTCTTCTATTTTGTGCCTCACCTGAACAAGGCCGAAGAGACGGTCAAGAACCTTTCGACTGAGATTGAAAAGGTCAATAGCAACCCGAGCGTCATCGTCTCATCGGACGGAGTGACGCTTTTTTCGATCCAGTCGCAATACCGCAGACCGGTGACGTACGACAAGATTCCTGAGACAGTGATTCACGCGACGCTCGCTGCCGAGGACAAACGGTTTCGTTCGCACGGTGGCATCGACACCTGGGCGATGATGAAATTGATGGCGCAGACGGCGATGCACGGTTCGGTGCCGCGCGGTGGCTCAACGCTGACGATGCAACTCGCCAAGCGCATCTACACGAGCCCTCGACAGACGCTGGATCGGAAACTGGACGACATGGCGTTGGCGATCATGATCGAGCGGACGTTGACCAAGGATCAGATTCTCGAACTTTATCTCAACCAGATCTTTTACGGCGAGTCGGCGTATGGGATTGCCGCCGCTGCCGACGTTTATTTTGGTAAGACGGATCTGAGAGACCTGACAATCGCTGAAGCCGCGCTCTTGTCACGCATCGTGCGAAGGCCGAGCAAAGAAAACCCGTTCGACGACATGAAGACCGCGATCAAAAACCGGGACATCGTGCTCGCGACCATGCGTGAAATGGACTGGATCAGCAAGGACCAGTATCAAAAGGCGCTCAAAGAGAAACCGAAGTTGGCCAAAAAAAAGCCGGCGACCGTGAGTGGACAGAAATACGCTCCGTACTATGTCGACGCGATCCTCAGGCAGTTCAAGCAGGAGTTTCCCGACATCGATCTTGGTATGGGCGGCTATCGCATCGAGGCGACGCTCAACTATGAACTTCAGAAATACGCAGAAGAGGAGATAACCAAGACAGTCAAGTCTTTCAAGAAAAAGCGCGTCACGACGGGCGCCATGTTGCTCATGGACTCAGACGGCGCCGTTTTGACGCACGTAGGGGGGGGGAACTACAAAGTTAACGAGTTCGACGTCATCACACAGGGCAAACGTCAGCCCGGCTCTTCGTTCAAGCCTTACGTCTACGCGACCGCACTCGACAACCACGTCATCGCCCCCACCGACTACATCAGCAACGCGCCGTACTATTGGAACATGGGCAACGGCGTCATGAAAATGGTCCACAACTCGGATGGCGTCTACGGAGGGAGCGTGCCGCTCTTGTTCGCGTTCAAGAAGTCGCTCAACGTCGTCGCAGCCAGGCTGATCGAGAAGACCGGCCCGCAAGCGGTTGTCGACAAAGCGCACGAATCGTTTGGGTTCACGAGCGATCTCGAGGCCGTTCCATCGCTCGCGCTAGGAGCCACGGCTGTCTCGCCGGTTGAACTCGCCCGCGCGATGAGCGTTTTCAAAACGGGCGGCGACCGCGTTTCCCCGTACTTCATCAAGCGAATCTGGTACGACGGCGAGGAGATCAAGAGTTACGGCCCTCGGATCGTGAAGGACGTCTTTACCGAAGCCACCGCCAAGACGATGGACACGTTCCTTTACGAAGCCGCCCACACAGGAACGGGATATCCCGTCACGAGGGAAGGCGTCGTGAACGCACACGGAAAGACTGGCACGACCAACAATTATCGCGACGCTTGGTTCTGCGGCTACACGAACCGGTTCATCGGCGTCGGTTGGGTGGGGGGAGAAGTCTGGGGCGGCAATTCTTGGATATACAAAGACATGGCGCGTGTGTTCGGCGGGACATCGGTCGGGCCGTTTTGGGGAAAGATCGTAAAGAAGGCGCAAGCGATGTATGGAGAAAAACTAGAGCCGTACGAACCGTACTTCATGTCGCGGACCGAAGAAGGCACGGAAAGTCCCGGCCAGGCGCTCATCGAAGAGATTCCACCGTCTGCTGTCGTCCTGCCTGATGGGACTGAGGCTCCCGTGCAAGACCCTGGGCAGAACAATCCCCCCCCGCTTGAAGAGTCCCCTCCCCCACCGACGCCGGAAGACCGCGAACTTGAAGTCGTTTACGTCGAAATCTGCGCTCAAAGTGGCGCCAAGGCGACGCTCTATTGTCCTGAGACGGCGAAGAAGCCGTTTCTGAAAGAAAGCGCTCCAAAGACCACCTGCCCTCTGCATAAGCCGCCGAACTAAAGATGTCGGTCATCCACACTCCTCGCAAGAACATCCTTGACGAGCGTCAGGCGATGGTTCCTGCGATGCTCGCTTTGGCGATCGTTTTCTTTCTTGTGAGGCTCTGGTACATCCAGGTCGTGCGCTCTGAGTCGCTCGCGGCGATGGGAGTCAGCACTGGGATCGATGAAGTCATGCGTATCGCACCGCGCGGTCGCATCGTCGATAGGAACGGTGCGCTTTTAGCGGGAGTGAAACAAAACGCGGTCGTGACCGCCGTATACGATGTCGTCAAGGACCATCCCGAGTCGATCGTCGAAGTCTCGCGGCTGCTCGGCGTCGACCCAAGTTTTTTCGAGAGGGCGCTCAAAGAGGCGAGTTGGGACCCTTACACGCCGAGCCCGATCTATATCGGCGCCCCCCCCGAAGCGGCGAGTTACATCGCCGAGGCGGGCGAGAGGCTTCCCGGAATCTCGCTTGAACTCCAGCCGACTCGCTTTTATGCCGAGCCGCTAAGCCTTTCACACGTCCTCGGTTACGTGTGGAAGCCCTCGGAAAGAGAAGTAAAGCGGCTCAAGGAGGCAGGCGTCGAGCCGATGAAGTTCGTCGGGCGCGACGCTCTTGAATCCCGCTATGAGAAAGATCTCATGGGTGTCGCTGGCACGGAAATCCTTGCGGTAGACCCGCAAATGCGGCCCTTGCGGACGATCCGCGTCGAGAACCCTGTTCCCGGTGACGAATTGGTTTTGGCGATCGACTTGCGGCTCCAGCGAGTCGCAATGGAGGTCCTTCGGGGTCGGAGGGGGGCGGTAGTGGCGACCGATCCGCGCACCGGCGAAGTGCTCTGTCTTGCAAGCAGCCCGAGTTACGACATCCACATGTTCGACAACGGAATCAGCCAGGAAAAATATGCGTTGCTTATGGCCGACGTCGCCAAGCCGCTGCTCAAGCGCGCGATCAGCGGCGCGTATCCGCCGGGTTCGACGTTTAAGATTGTCACAAGCATCGCTGCGCAACTAGGGGGAATCTTCGATCCAGAGCGCCCAGCGCTGTGCCGTGGTTATTTCATGTTGGGCAAAAGGCGCGTGGGGTGCTTGGGCACGCATGGAAGCATTTCGTTCCACGAAGCGATGACGCGCTCGTGCAACGCTTATTTTTCGGACCTTGCTCATCGCGCTGGCGGGGAGAACATGAGACTGGCGTGTGAAAAGATCGGACTTGCGGGCAAACAAGGGATCGACATATCAGGCGAGTCCCCTGGGATCGTTCCCACCGCCGAATGGGTCGAAGAAAAGAAGTTGACTTGGAACCCAGGCGACACTGTCAATATGGGAATCGGTCAAGGCTATCTTGCTTTGACTCCGCTGCAAATGAATTCGGTCATTTCGGTCGTCGCAAACCGTGGAAAGGTCTATAGCCCCCACCTGGTTATGCGCAGAGTGGATGACGCTGAAAAGTCTCATGCAGTCAAACCAATACTAAGGAGCGATCTCCAACTCCCTGATTCTTTTTGGGACACTTTGCAAGCGGCGCTCGTGAATGTCGTGGCCGCTGGAACCGCGCGTTCGGCGTTTATCGAAGGACTGAGTTGGGGGGGAAAGACCGGGAGCGCGCAACACCGATTGGCTTCGCAGACCCACGGCTGGTTCGTCGGTTATGCGCCCGCCGAAGACCCCAGGATCGCGATTACAGTGATCGTTGAGGCGGCTGGACACGGCGGCTCGGTGGCTGCGCCGATCGCGAAAGAAGTGGTCAAGCGCTATCTCTTTGGCAACCTGTCGCCGATTCCGCAAGTTCAGTCGAGCGCCAAGCCTTTGGCGAGCGAGCGCACTCCTTCGACGCCTGCCGAATCGCCGTTCGACGAATAGATCTGTTCGAGTTCTGTCGCCGCCTTTTGCCCCTCTGCCATCTTTGCCTTCGCGGTCTCGACGGTCTCTGACCCATAGTCGTATCCACCTTTTGCAAATTCGAAAATCTTGGGAACCGTGATTTGTCTGTAGCGCATAAATCCGGCGAGCGCTTCGCTTAATAGTTTTGCCTTTTGCAGTTTATCTGTCGCTAATGTTGCTAGTTTGATCCTGGCTGAGAAGGGCTCTGTCTGCACAAGTTCGGGAATCGCGCGAACTTTGAGATAGTCGGTCCCCTCGACGCTGACAATCCTGTTGGCGGTCATGGCGACGGCCGTTGTGTCCTCCAGCCTGTCCTGGGTCTCCATGAGTCGGAAGAGAGTGCGCAAGTTGTTCGGATCGTACAAGAGCGCGCGATTGAGCGTTTCGATGGCAGACTTGTTGTCGCCATGTCGAGACTGCTCTTCGGCGAGCGCGCGCAAGTTTTTGGTGCGAGGTCCGGTGGCGACAGCCTGTTTGAGAAGTTCTAGTCGTTTTGTGGCGTCGGTCTCCACCATCGCGAGCAAATTGAGTGCTTCGTCGTCCAACAGTTTGGTCGACTGGAGCGCTGAGGTTGCGACGGCGATGTTTGGTCTGTCCATTTTGAGTAGTGCGCCGACAAGTGCGGATTTGGCGAGTTCGAGCCGCACGGCCCAGACCGAAACGACCAACGGCAAGAGGCACATGAGCACGACCATGCTCATCCTCAATGGGCGCGGCATGGATTCCGGAGCGGTACCGTCAGCCGCGAGTTGCAGTCCCGTCGCGAGCAGCACAAAGAGGCAGAGCCCGGTTCCGAGGAAATAAAAGTTGCTTTCGACGAAGCCGTTCGCTCCGATCGCGGCGACGGACGCGACGACTCCGGCACGGAGCATGTTGCGCTCGAACGAAAGCGGCCCAGCGCCACGGAACATTCGCACCATCCAAACGACCGCCAGGAAAAAGATTGACAACGCCGCTAGCGCCCCCCCCTCAACGGCGATCTGCAAATAACTCTGGTGAGCGAGTTGGGTCTGCTCCGTGAGGCCCGCCCTGGCAGAGTAGAACTTGTACGCGCCAGGGCCGTATCCTACCGGCTGTTCCTTCCAGGCTAGGATCGCGCCTTTCCATAAAAGTTTTCGGTAGGCCGTTGACTGGATGGACTCGCCCTGAGAATTGATCACTCTTTGCATGGGGGCTGCCCCCCCCCCGACCGGCGCACTCCTCGTTGCAATTGGGTCAATTTTAGGCGCAGCGGGGCGGGGTTGGACGAGCATGAACAACGCCGCCCCTGCAAGGATCGGCACGAAGACGAGGAGCGCTTTCGATCTTGCCCGCCAAAGGAGCGCGACTGCTAAGAACGCGACGAGCGCGAACGCGAACACGAGCAGCCCGCCCTTGGACTGCGTGAGCGCGATTGCGACCGTGATGACCGTCCCGCCAGCCAACGCGAAGTACTGCCGAACACCTTTTGAAGCACACGCCAGCCCGACTGCGAGAGGGAACGCCCCCACCAACATCCCTGCCAGCGCGTTTGGATTGTTCCAGTCGGCGAAAATGCGAAAAGTGGGCTCGTCGGCGCGCATGAAAAGATATTCGACGATCCCTTTGAGTGCGACGCACGTACACCCCGCGATGATGGTTTCGACGACCAACCGCGGCCCCGCAACGCGACCGACGACCGCAGTCGCTAGAAAGTAAGCGGCGATGCAAAGCGCCCAATATTGGAGGCTGTCGGCCCCGATGAAGCGGAACTCTGATATGAGCATGGCCGCCATCATCGAGGCGATGAACACGACGATCGGGCCGTTGTAGAGCACCGACGGCATCTGCACGACCCGGTTCTTAAAGAGGACATGGGCGAATCCACCAAATACAAAAAGAGAACACAATATCCTCACGACGGAAGTGGCATCCCCCCCCGCGAAGAAGTCGTAGACGACGACTGCTCCTGCGATGGACACGAGCACGACACCTTGGAGCCGTTTGGAATCGTTTACACTCTCAGAAACAAGGCAGATCCCCACCGCAAAAGAAACGGCGGCGATCGCGGTCCAAAGAAGCCCGGACAGTGGTTCAAACAAAGGTTGGGCATCGACCGGAACGCTTCCCCCAGCCACCACCGCGAAGAAAAGCGCGCTCAACAGACAGACGAGCCCGATCTTCATTTTCTCTGTCTTCTCCTAAGGAGATCGTATTTGTTGTGGACATAGAACGCGATCGCCCTGGTCCCCAGTGCAAGGGCCGCGAACGTCCAATAGAACGGGCGCGTGATCGGTGTCCTTTCCGATATGACGTGCTTGGTGTAGTAGCGCAGCATCGATAAATGGAACCGTGCGATCATGCGGTTCGGCGCCTTGTCGCTGCTGCGACCGATGGCGTGCATGATTGTGGCGCTCGGAAGGTACATCACTTTCCATCCAGCGTTCCAAGTGCGCTTGCAAAAGTCCACGTCTTCGCAATACATGAAGAACTTGTCGTCGAGCGCGCCTATCTTCGCCATGAGTTCTGCTCGAAAGAACAGCGCGGCACCGCTCACCCAGTCCACTTCGCGAACTTGGTCGTGCGCATAGTCGGTCATTAGGTAGTCACGGAGAAACCTGTTCTTTGGAAACAGCCTACCAAGGATCGTGTTGCGAAACGCCGCGGCCATTGGATTTGGAAACTGCCTGCAACTCATTTGCAAACTGCCGTCTGGATTGAGCAGACGTGGCCCGACGACCCCCACCGCAGCGTTCTCGTCCATAAAGCGCACGACGCCGGACACCGCGCCCGCGTGGACGACGGTGTCTGAATTGAGGAGCGCCAGAATGCGCCCGCGACAGTTGCCCAGCGCAAAGTTGTGCCCGCCTGTAAATCCAAGGTTGACCAGGCTGCGGACCAATTGGAACTCGGGAAACTCGTTAGCCACCATGTCGGCGGAGCCGTCGTTGCTGGCGTTGTCGACGACGATGACCTC